>CAZZPH010000145.1:0-6892 GCA_964655725.1 uncultured Hyphomicrobium sp. | reverse complement strand
CAGGAAACGGGGCGCGCGGGCCGCGATGGGGCTCCCGCCAATGCCTGGCTTGCCTATAGCCTTCAAGACATCATGCAACTGCGCCAGTGGATTGCGCAATCGGACGGATCGGAGGCCTTCAAGCAGATCCAGCGCCAGAAGCTCGATGCGTTGATCGGCCTGGCCGAGATGGCGGGATGCCGGCGCCAAGCACTCCTGTCCTACTTCGGCGAGCGCGCAAGTCCGCCATGCGGGAACTGCGACAACTGCCTCAGTCCGCCCGCAACTGAAGATGGAACCGTCATGGCCCAGAAGGCTCTTTCGGCCGTCTATCGGACGGGTCAGCGCTACGGCGTCGGTTATCTCGTCGATATTCTCCAGGGCAAAGTCGATGAGCGCGCAGTGCGCTCCGGTCACGACAGATTATCGGTATTCGGCATCGGCAAGGATCGCGATCCTGCGGCCTGGCGTGCGCTCTATCGCCAGCTCGTCGCGCACAGCTTCCTGACCGGCGACGAGGAGGGCCACGGGACATTGCTTCTGACTGAGGCTGCTCGCCCACTCCTGCGCGGCGAACAGCGCTTTCTCATGCGCATCGCGCCGCGCCGCGAGGCATCGTCAAAATCACGCCGCGAGAAAGCATCCGGGCGGGTGGCATCCATCTCCGCCGACCATCAGCCCGCGTTTCTGGCCCTCAAAGAGCTTCGCGCTCGCTTGGCAGCGCAAGGCAAACTTCCGCCCTACGTTATTTTCCATGATCGCACGCTCGTCGAGCTTGCGGAGAAACGCCCCGCAAGCCTGGAGGCCCTTGGCGACATCACCGGGCTTGGAGCGAGCAAGATCAAGCGTTATGGCGCAGCCATCCTCGACGCCTTGTCGGCGTTCGAACCGCACCCGCATCTGCGCAACAACCTGTCCGCAACCGTAAACGCGACCTTGGCTCTGCACCTGAAGGGCTTCGATGCGGAGTCCATCGCTGGGCACCGCGGGCTGGGCCTTGAGACAATTTACGGACATTTCGCCGAAGCGATTGAAGCAGGACTGGTCGAGGCCGCCGCAATCCTTGGTCTCGACCCCGTCGAAATCGACGAGATCCACACCGCCTTCGAACGGCTCGGCACGCTCGATAGCGGCAAGCTCGGACCAGCTCATGCGGCGCTCGGCGGACGCTACGACTATGGAATCCTCAAATGTCTGGTCGCGGAACTGGCTTGAAAGAGCTGGCTCCGAACCTCATGAACGAACAGCGGGCGCCGAAGCGCCCGCTGCCAACACAAACTTCAATTTATGCTCTCGTTGAGGCGGCTTATTCGGCCTTGGTGCAGGTCTTGTTCGCCTCGTCCCAGGTCATGCCCTCGACCTTCTCGCAGTCTTCCTTGGTGGTCGGAGCAGCATCGGCCGGAGCCGCGGCAGCCGGAGCCTCAGCGGCGGGAGCCTCGGCAGCCGGGGCCTCTTCTGCGTAAGCGCCGATCGGTGCCGAAATGGCCATAAGACCGGCGATCAGTGCAGCACTCATGATCTTGTTGAGCATAGATTAGTACCTCCTCGTCTTCAAAGGCCGACAGGAATCCATCGGTCCGATGACTGGGGGTAGAAGTGATTTGTGGCAAAAAACTGACAACTTGAAACTGTTGTTGTTGGCCAGTCACTTGCGCAATATTTGGACAGCTTGCATGAATGTTGAGCAATACTTGAAAAGGCGGCGCGCAGCTAACTATTTTATTTGATCACTATTCAAAAAAGCGCCGAGGCGCACTCAAAGGCCACGCTGGACCATGCCGTGTTGATCATGACATCGTGCCTGACTAACGTCTCACCACGGTTGACTATTCTCCGCCGCCGCGCCGACCCTTGAAACCGCATGGAGCCATCTCATGAAAGCAGCGCTTGCAACCGCCGCCATCGTTCTTGCCGGCGCCCTTGCAGCCGGCACCGCCGTCCCGACCGCCTGGAGTGACGAGACCCCGGCGGCACCCACCACCAATCCCGACGATTGGCTGATGAACGCTCCCGACGCCGACGCCCGCTTCAAACTCCTTCAAGATCAGTTGCGTGGCTTCTCGTCCTCGATGATCGAGGTCGGGCAGCGCTTCAACTCGCTTTATGACGCAGTCAACGATGGCAACGGGGAGTACGCTGTCTACCAGTGGAAAAAGATCAAGGAAGTCATCGTTGACGGTTACGCCCGCCGGCCGAAACGCCAGCCTAACGCCGATGAGATCCTGGTAAAGTCGGTGTTCGAGCCGATACTTGCGGATCTCGCCTCGGGCGACAAGGACAAAGCCTGGGCCGCATTCACGCTCGCACGTGCGGCGTGCCTCAAATGCCACGAGGCTGAGAAGGTCTCCTACATCAACGATCAGCCGCTGTTTCGCAATACGGAGAACCCGAGGGACTGAGGGGGACCCTCGCGGGAGCCGTTGTGTGGCCTGAAACCGGGCGGCTCCCGGCAGCCCTATGCTGAGACTTGCCAAGCCAAAAGTCGCATGCGACCACACTGGTTGTTGAGCGTGTGAAGATTCGTGCGTCCGCGATCCCTGTGGCAGCCTTGCGAAACGTGGTCTGGACCCCGCTGCACGGCCATTCCAGGGGCGCGGCTTCTTTTGTCCGCACACCGGCACGGCCGGTATGAGAGGGTGAAACCCGCACATGAGCCAAACACGCACGGGCCAGCACCGCCGCGACGGCCGGGTTCAAACCGACCTGTTCTCTGACCTTGGAACCAGCATGACCGATAAATCCGCCCCGCGCCGAACGGACGACGCGAGCGCAAAGTACCATGAAGGCCTCATCGAGGTTCTGGAGGGCCTTGAGCCCGTGCGCCGCCGCCCGGGCATGTATATTGGCGGTACGGACGAAAAGGCTATGCACCACCTTTTCGCCGAAGTAATCGACAACTCCATGGACGAGGCCGTTGCCGGCCATGCGACATGGATCGAGGTTCGGCTCGACGCGGACGGCTTCCTCTCCGTTGCCGATAACGGCCGGGGTATTCCTGTCGGTCCCCATCCCAAGTTCAAGGACAAGAGCGCGCTCGAGGTCGTCATGACCATCCTGCACGCGGGCGGCAAGTTCGACAGCACCGCCTACAGCACCTCGGGCGGCCTGCACGGCGTCGGCGTCTCTGTGGTCAATGCGCTTTCCGAGACGCTTGAGGTACAGGTGGCGCGCGACCAGCAACTCTACCGCATGGTGTTTTCTCGAGGCGAACCAAAAACCAAACTGGAAAAGCTCGGACAGATCATGAATCGGCGCGGCACCAAGGTGCGCTTCCGCCCCGACGAGCAGATCTTCGGCAAAGGCTGCCGCTTCAAGCCCGAGCGCCTCATGCGTATGGCGCGCTCGAAGGCATATCTCTTCGGCGGCGTCGAGATCCGCTGGAGCTGCGATCCTTCGCTCATCAAAGACACCGAGGAAACGCCTCCCGAAGCCGTCTTCCACTTTCCCGGTGGCCTCAGTGACTTTCTGCGCTCGGAGATCGAGGGCCAGACGCTCGTCACAAAGGACATTTTCTCCGGCAATGTGGAACGCGAAGGTAAGCACGGCTCGCTCGAATGGGCGATCGCGTGGGTGTCCGACGAGGACGGCTTCAGCCGCTCCTACTGCAACACCATTCCAACCGGTGAAGGGGGAACGCACGAGAACGGCTTGCGCTCTGCCCTATCGAAGTCTTTGCGGGAATTCGGTGAGCGCGTCGGCAACAAAAAGGCCAGCCAGATCACAGCGGACGACGTGATGGGGACAGCCGCAGCGATCCTGTCGATCTTCATCCGGGAGCCTGAGTTCCAAGGCCAGACCAAGGACAAGCTCGCCACCGTGGAGGCAGGCCGCATCGTCGAGAACGCCGTCAAGGATGCCTTCGACCATTGGCTTGCCGACAGTCCGCAACAGGCGACGAAGCTGCTCGAATGGGTCATCGAACAGGCCGACGAACGGCTCAAAAGGAAACGCGAAAAGGAAGTCTCGCGCCAATCGGCGACCCGCAAACTGCGTCTGCCGGGCAAGCTCGCAGACTGTTCCATCCAGCAGGCCGAAGGAACCGAGATCTTCATCGTCGAAGGCGATTCAGCCGGCGGTAGCGCCAAGAGCGCGCGCGATCGCGAGCGGCAGGCAATCCTGCCCTTGCGCGGTAAGATCCTCAACGTTGCCAATGCCTCATCGGCGAAGCTGTCACAGAACCAGCTCCTGTCTGACCTCATCCAGGCGCTTGGCGTCGGCACAGGAACCAAATACCGCGACGAGGATCTGCGCTACGAGCGCGTGATCGTCATGACGGATGCGGACGTGGATGGCGCGCACATCGCGTCGCTCCTCATCACGTTCTTCTATCAGGCCATGCCGGAGCTGATCGAAAACGGCCACCTGTTCCTCGCCGTCCCGCCGCTCTACAAAATTTCGCACAAAGCCGATGTCGCTTATGCGCGCAACGAACCCGAACGCGACGAGATCGTGGCGACGCGGTTCAAGGGACGCAAGCCGGAAGTCACGCGCTTCAAAGGTCTGGGCGAGATGGATTTCAAGGATCTGAAATCGACGACCATGGACCCGGCGCGCCGCCTGCTGTTGCGCGTGGACATCGGTGATGGTGACAAGAGCGTGCTTTCGGAAACCGTCAACGCGCTGATGGGGTCCAAGCCAGAAGCCCGCTTCCGCTTCATCCAGGACCGGGCGGCCTTCGCCAAGGATCTGGATATATGAGGCCCATGGCAGGGTCCTGTGACCCAGAGGCCATTCCCAGGCCGCCAGGATAGATATTTCCTGATAGGCCGTGTCGTGACTTTCATGCTCCCGGCGTACCATCCCCTGCCGGGCGAGTGATTCGCTCGTCTCGAGCCCAAGCTCTTTCAAGGTGGGCACGTGGCGGCAAAACGGCGCAAAGCCCGCCGTCCGGCATGTCGACGAAAACCGACAAACAGGGGAAGACCACCATGAAACCACGCGCACTCCTTGCCGAATTCATCGGCACATTCATGCTCATGGCATCGATTATGGGCTCCGCCTTCTACGCCTTCGGTGCGCCATCGGGCGCAGCTGGGATACTGGGCGTCGCGTTCGCAATCGGTCTTACAGTGATGGTGATGGCCCGATCGATCGGGCACATCTCCGGCGGCCATTACAATCCCGCAGTTACGATCGGTCTGGTGGCGGGAGGGCGGTTTCCCCTGGCCGATGCACCCGGCTACATCGTCGCGCAGCTCCTGGGTGCGGCCTCCGCATGCGGCGTATTCGCGATTATCGGAGGCGGTGTCGGCGGCAACTTCGCCGCCAACGGCTATGGCGACCTGTCCATGCTCAAGGTCGGGATGGAGGGCGTCTTCATCATCGAGGCTCTTCTGACGGCCTTCTTCCTGATGGTGATCATGGGCTCGACGCGACCTGGCGCCCCGGCAGGTTTTGCTCCGCTGTCGATCGGCATGGCCCTGACGGCGATCCACATCATGTCGATCCCGGTTTCCAATACGTCGGTGAACCCCGCGCGCAGCTTCGGCCCGGCCATCTACGCTGGCGGCGAGCCGCTGGCCCAGCTTTGGCTTTTCTTCGTGGCGCCGATCTTGGGTGCGGTTCTGGGAGCGATCATCTACCGCTATCTCGACTCAGAAAGCTGATCCGGCCTGAATGTTGACCGTGTCACGGGGCTGGCTCATTCGCTGCCAGCCCCGTTGATTTGGGACCGTTGCCGTCGTTGTGGAAATGTCTCAGCGAGTCGGCATTTCATAATCATGACAATGAGTTGCGGCGTCCAGCCGCGTATTGGAAACATCTTTGATCCTTGCAATTTCGCGTTGTCTGTGCGAGCTAACGCCACGCTCGGGCGCAGGGGATCGATTCTTTGATCCCATTTTCGAGCTTCATGCTCCGGCTCTTAGCCTGATTACGGCACGTCTTTCCCCCTGCGCTCCATCGAACGTACGCACTCCATCCCGGCCGGGATTGAGAGGTAACGCGCGCGTTTGGATTATACATCGCAGTCGGAGACGCAGTTTTTGGAAACGAAGCCCTTCGCTGAGCTTGGTCTCAGCCCCAAGGTTCTGGCCGCCGTCGAGGCCGCTGGCTACTCTATCGCTACCCCGATCCAGTCCGACGCAATTCCGATCGCTGTTACAGGCCGGGACGTCCTGGGGATCGCACAGACCGGCACCGGCAAAACCGCTGCCTTCACCCTGCCCATGATCACCCGGCTCGAAGCCGGACGCGCGCGGGCTCGCATGCCGCGCTCACTCATCCTGGCGCCCACACGCGAGCTTGCCGCCCAGGTCGCACAGGCGTTCGAGAAATACGGCGTCAATCACAAGCTCAACGTGGCACTTCTGATTGGCGGCGTCTCCATGGACGACCAGGTCAAGAAACTTGATCGCGGCGTAGATGTGCTGATCGCCACACCCGGACGCTTGATCGACCATTTCCAGCGCGGGCGCCTGATGCTGATGGGTGTGGAAATCCTCGTCATCGACGAGGCTGACCGCATGTTGGACATGGGCTTCATTCCCGACATCGAGAAGATCTGCAAGCTGCTGCCCCCGCGGCGCCAGACCCTCTTCTTCTCAGCCACCATGCCGCCCGAAATCACACGGCTGGTGCAGCAATTCCTCAAGGACCCCGTGCGGGTCGAAGTCGCCAAGCAAGCAACGACCGCGAAAACGATCACTCAGCGCTTCTGCTTCTGCCCAGACGGCGAGGACTGGGCCAAACGCGATATGCTGCGCAACATCATCCGTAGCGAAGCGATTAAAAACGCCATCGTGTTCTGCAATCGCAAGCGCGACGTGGCGGTGCTTCACAAGTCGCTTGTCAAACACGGCTTCAATGCCGGGGCCTTGCACGGCGACATGGACCAGAAGAGCCGCACCGAGACACTCGACAAATTCCGCGCCGGAGACCTCATGCTTCTGGCGGCCAGCGACGTGGCGGCACG
>CAZZPH010000144.1:0-6934 GCA_964655725.1 uncultured Hyphomicrobium sp. | reverse complement strand
GCCGTTTTCTTGTGTTGGAGGAGCAGGGCGCCAACCAGTTCTTCGGCGAGCCGGCGCTCGACATTATGGATTTCCTGCGCGTTGCTCCCGATGGACGCGGTGTCGTCAATCTGCTGGCCGCCGACAGGTTGATGGAACGACCGCGTCTTTATGGAACCTTCCTTCTGTGGATGCTGACGCGGCTATGGCAGACCTTGCCGGAGGTCGGTGACCAACCCAAGCCCAAGCTCGTCTTCTTTTTCGACGAAGCGCATTTGTTGTTCAATGAGGCTCCCAAAGCGCTTCTGGAGCGCATCGAGCAAGTGGCGCGTCTCATCCGCTCCAAGGGCGTCGGCGTCTATTTCATCACCCAAAATCCCATGGACGTGCCGAACGCCGTATCGGCCCAGCTCGGCAATCGCGTCCAGCATGCGTTGCGCGCCTTTACGCCCCAGGAGCAGCGCGCCGTGAAATCGGCCGCCACGACCTTCCGTAAGAATCCCGACCTTGATACTGAGCGCGTCATCATGGAGCTCAAGGTGGGCGAGGCGCTGGTGTCGATGCTGGAGAACAAGGGTGAGCCCTCGATCGTTCAGCGCACCCTGATCCGTCCGCCGGAGGGCCGCATCGGTCCCGTGACGGACGTCGAGAGACGCAGTGTGATCGAATACAGCCCCGTTTTCGGCAAGTACGAGGAAGCCGTCGACCGTGAGAGCGCCCATGAAATGCTCACGCGCCGGACCGATGAGGCCGCACGGCAGGCCAACTCTGGCCAGGGCGGGTCATGGAGTGACGTCATCTTCGGTGGCGGACCTGCGCAGCCCGGTTCCAAGACGACGACCAGGCGGGGTCAGCAGGGAATGGGCGAGATGATCGGCAAGGAGCTGCAACGCTCCGTCTCCCGCACGATCGCTACGACCATCAAGAACATCATTGTCGGTTCGATCAAGGGCGGACGGCGCTGAGGCCTGATTGAGCGCGATCAAGGTGCGGCCCCATTCCAAGCGGCTAGTGTTTGGCGCTGGGCGGCTCAGCTGTTTTGGAGGATGAAGCGGATGGGAGAGAGTTCGCGGTCGATGGCGGCTGCCGTCACGATTTTTGCCCTGGGGGGCGCGCTGCTGTCCGTCCTGGCGTGGGATCAAGCGCGGGCGGCTGAGCAGCAGGATCTGGCCGCAGCGGGCCGGGCTTTAGTTGAAGAGAAGTGCGCCCGCTGCCATGCGACCGGGCTCGGCGACGAAAGTCCCCACGAGAGCGCGCCGCCGTTTCGAGACGTCGTGGAACTCTATCCGAGCGAAAACCTGGCCGAAGCTCTGGCCGAGGGCATCGTTTCGGGCCATCCTGATATGCCGGTGTTCGTTTTCGAAACCGCGGATATCGAGGTTTTTCTGGCCTATCTCAATGAGTTGGCGGAGCAGGCCGATGCGGCCCGCTGACAGGGCTTCAACCCGGCCGCAACCTAAACGGCAGCTGAACGGCGGCTTCAGATCGCATTAATCGGCGGTCAATCATTTTCGTCTCACGAGAATGCCAAAGAGACGGGAGTTGACCGATGAAATTGCTGATCGCCACCATTGCTGCTGCTGCCAGCGTGGCCATTCTCACGTCGTCCGCGAAGGCCCAGAGCTTCAGTTGCATGGAACTTGACGCCAAGAGCGCCACCGAGATGCGGATCTGCCGGAGCCATTCGCTGGGTGCTTTGGACGAGCGCATGGACAGCTGGTACCGCCGCGCCCTGGAGCGCGCGCGCTACTTCGAACAGACTGATATGGTGCGTTCGGGACAGCGGGCCTGGTTGAGCGAGCGTGATGCTTGTGGCGCTGGCTATTTCTGCATCCGGCGGGCTTATCGTCAGCGCATCCAGCAGCTCAAGAACTACGTCGAGCATGTGTAGTGGCGTTTCGCCGGCGCGGTCATCAGTGGTTGAGGGATGGCACGCTGGCGCGGGATACCTTTTGCAGTGCCATTGGCTGAGCGGGGTCGGGAGTGATAGGAGCCGGCGCGGGCGTTACCGGTTCGCGCAATGGCTGGACGGGGGAATGAGTTGAGCCGGGCAGATCATCGGGTTGCTTGCTCCAGGATTTCGATGCTCCCATCCGGAAACCTTCGTCAAACAGAGCACGCTGATAGGCGAGGTCGAACTTCTCCTTGGGCTGGACTGCAAATGTAGGCGGCACGGCGATCGAGTTGAAGTCCGCGCCCGCGTCCTTGGCCATGCGGTAGATTCGGTAACTGTCGCCCTTGTGCTGATAGAGCATGAGAGCGGAAATGGATTGACTGGCGATGTCAAACGTCGATGGCTTCACAGCCCCGTAGTTGGGGTCCATCTTTCCATTGTGGACGAGATAGAGAGTGCGCTGCGGGGGCTTCTTGTAGAGCTTGTCGAATTCCTTGAACGGCAGGTTCACCGAGTTGACGTAGATCTGGCGTGTGACACCGCCGTCAACATGCATTTCATCATAGATTTTGCCATCTACTCTGACCTTGATGCGAACCGGTGGGAACAGTCCCGGAATAGCGGCGGATGCAATGATCACGTCGCGAAAAAGTTGCACCGCTTCCGGGTCGTCGTAATGACGGGCAATGGCGCCCATGTTCCAGACCACAGGACGTTTGGCGTCGAGATTGGTGGTGCCGATCGTGAGAAGACGCCCCCGTTCGTACTCTGCTGCAATCTTTTTGACGAAGTCCCGATCGACGTATTGGGCTACCAGGGATTTCAGTGGTGACGTATCGGCGATCGCCTCGCCCCCGAAAAGGCCGCTCAAGACCTGAGGAACGGCGAGATGTTCGGTATCGTAGCGGGTCCAGATATCCCTGATTTGCTGATCATATTCGGAACCGAGGAAAGCAAAGGGGGCGATGATGGCGCCGGCAGATACGCCCGTGACCTGTTCGAATTCAGGCCGGTCTCCGCGCGATGTCCAGCCCGTCAGGACGCCGGCGCCAAAGGCTCCGTCGGACCCGCCCCCAGACAGGGCTAGTATCTGAACCTGCTTGCGGCCGTTGACCTCTTGGGCGCTGGCAAAGAGTTCTGGAGCCCCTTCCATGTGCTCCCGGTACGAGGCCTGCACGTCGCGGGGTGCTTCGTCGGCCCAGAAGCGGCTGCCCTTGATATGGGGAACCTGGGCCGTCTCAGCCGCGAGGGCGGTGGGAATGGGCGTGCGTTCGATCATACTGGCGCAGCCGCCGCTGAGGAGTGCGGCGGAGCAAACGAGCCAGATTGACAGGCAGAAGCGCAAGTCGACCCCCAAGTACAGCCCTGGTACAATTTTTAGCATAGCAGAGAAGGGTATCAAATTCGCTGAAATTGGCGGGATCACGGGCTTCGGACGCAGCAAAATGGCCATCCGGGTCCCGGATGGCCATATTTTTTCGCGTTGGTGCGGTTCGTCAGACGTCGGCGCGAGGGGCCGTCAGCCCATCATCTGATCGACGTAGTCCCAGTTGACGAGATTGTCGAACCAAGCCTCCAGGTACTTCGGGCGGGCGTTGCGATAGTCGATGTAGTAGCTGTGCTCCCACACGTCACATCCCAGGATCGGCTGGGCGCCATGCATCAGCGGGTTTTCGCCGTTGGGTGTTTTCATGACTTCGAGCTTTCCGTCGCGGATGGCGAGCCAGCACCAGCCCGAGCCGAACTGCGTGACGCCCGCGTTGATGAAATCGGCGCGCATTTTGTCGAAACCGCCGTACTCGGCGGCGAGGCGCTCCAGGCGGCCCGGAATCTTGGTGCCGCCACCGCCTTGTTTCATCCAGCTCCAGAAATGAATGTGATTGTAGTGCTGTCCGACGTTGTTCACGAGGCCGGCATTCTTGCCGGCAAACGCCGCCTTGCACACGTCCTCGATCGACTTGCCCTCCAGCCCCGATCCCACGATCAGCTTGTTGCCGTTGTCGACGTAGGCCTGATGATGCTTGTCGTGATGGAACTGCAGCGTTTCGACGGACATATAGGGCTGCAGGGCATCGTAAGCATAGGGCAGGGCTGGCAACGTGTAGGTCATGGTGGACTCCGTGGTCATGCGAGCCCAAAGATCGGGCCCGTACCCATGCCTAACGGGTCAATGCTAAGCGTTCAAGATCGTAGATTGACCGGGATACGAAGCGCCCGGCCGGCGCGGCGAGACTAGAGGGCCGCTGCAAACGGATCAGGGGCCGAGCGACCCTGAACGCTCGGCCCCCATGGATCACGCCGGGGAAGTTGGATTTCAGGGTAGAGCAACACTATCCGGTGCGCCTTGAACTCGGCCTGAATGGGCTGTTCATATGAGGTTCATCTTCACGAAGCAGGCTTCAGTGGCCCCTCTCAGTGCCCCCTCTTAGTAACTGGCCCGATAGTGTGGCGTTGAGCATCATATGAGCCTGCTCTCGCAAATTCGACGCGCCGGGGCCATATCTGACGGGCGCGGGGATCGAGGGATTGAGCTCCTGGCAGGTTCGCGGTCTCACCGGATTTCGCGCAGGCACCGATCGACCGACGGAAATACCCGCGCTCCGCCGTTGACAGATCGGAGCAGGTGTTGGCCTCGTTGAAGCAGCATCATCGCAGGTGCTTACGGATGGTTCGATGACATCACGGTTCGTCAGCCGGCTTTTCACGTTGGCACTGCCACTCGTGGCGGTGTTGGCCTTGGTTGCGTGGATGCTCGACATGACGAGCCCGCGGCAGTCGAAACTCGCCTACGATACGGTGGCAGTCACGAAGGGTGAGGTGAGGCGCGTCGTTGCAACGTCCGGACCCGTTCGTGCGCTCGTCACCGTGAGCATTGGCTCGCAACTCTCAGGGCAGATCGAGACCGTTGAGGTCGATTTCAATTCCGAGGTGCAACCCGGTGATGTGCTGGCGCGACTTGATGGGCGCACATTCGACGCCCGCGTGGCGCAAGGCGTTGCGGACCTGCAGGCGGCAGAGGCTGCGTTATCTAATCAGGAGGCTGCGCTGTCCAGGGCCGAAGCCGTCCTGAAGAATGCAGAGCGCGCCATCACACGCCAGAAATCGCTAGCGGCCAAGGGTTTCGCCGCCCAAGCCACGCTCGACAACGCGACGCGTGATCAGGAAGTGGCCAAGGCTGAAATAGCCGTGGCACGTGCGCAGATCGCCAGCGCCAAGGCGACGATCGCGCAGCGCAAAGCGTCATTGGACCAAGCTCGCATCGAGGTGGAGCGCTCCGTCATTCGCTCGCCCATCAATGGCACTGTGATTTCGCGCAGCGTTGATCCTGGACAGACGGTGGCGGCGAGCCTCCAGGCTCCGGAGCTGTTCCAGATTGCGCAGGACCTCTCGCGCATTCGTATCGAAGCGCAGGTCAACGAGGCCGACGTCGGCTCGGTCGCGGAGGGCAATCCCGTCGCATTCTCCGTCGATGCCTATTCCGATCGCGAGTTCGAGGGGCGCGTCACGCAGGTCCGGCTGGCAGCCACAGAGATCAACAATGTCGTCACCTACACGGTCATCATCGAGGCGCGCAACGAGGATCGCCGTCTTTTTCCCGGCATGACGGCAAATGTGCGAATTGAAAGCGCGCGGCGTGATGGTGTCCTGCGAGTTTCCAACGACGTTTTCCGGTTCCGGCCGCGCGATGGACAGGCAGAGGCCGCACAGCGCGAGGAGAATGCGCAACAGCGTGTCGAGCGCACTGTCGAGCGCATCGGGACCGAGCTCAATCTCGACGAGACACAGGGTCAGCGACTGCGCGAGGAGGTCGCGGCTGTCATCGCGGAGATGCAGAGTGGGGGAGGGCAGCAAGGGTTCATGCCGGCCACCTTCGATGCGGCTACCTTTCGCCTATTGCTCGCAGCGCGCGTCGAACAGGCAATTGCGCCGTCACTGTCCGAGGAGCAGCGCAAGCTTTATGAGCGCTGGAAGCTGGGCCGGGACGGATCGCGCACAGCAACGCTCTGGCGGCTGAACTCCGAGGGCGGGATTGAGCGGCGGATTGTGCGTGCCGGTCTTGCCGACGACACGCATACGGAAATTGCAGGCGGGCAAATTGCAGAAGGCGATTTGATTGTCGTGCGTGCCCGCGAGGCGACCCAATGACGGGGGAGCCGCGACAGGGGGTGGATGCTGGCGGCGAAGGCCGGCGGGCGATCATCATCGGGCGTGGTTTGACGCGCCGTTATCGCATGGGCGATCAGGACCTCCTGGCGTTGAACGACGTCTCGCTGGAAATCGAAGAGGGCGACTTCGTTGCGATCATGGGCCCCTCGGGCTCTGGCAAGTCCACGATGATGAATCTCATTGGCGGACTTGATATCCCAAGTTCCGGGCACTTGGAGATCGATGGACGTGACATCGGCGCGATGCAGCCCGACGAACTGGCCGATATGCGCAACCGCACCATTGGATTCGTGTTCCAGCAGTTTAATCTTTTGCCGCGCACGCCGGCGCTGCGGCAGGTGATGCTGCCACTCATCTACGCCAGTCCGCGCCCTGCCGACATGGAGGCCATCGCCAGAAGGCGGCTGGAAGACGTCGGCCTTGCCGACCGGATGGACCATCTTCCGCGTCAGCTCTCAGGGGGACAGCAGCAGCGCGTGGCGATTGCGAGGGCCCTCGTCAACAATCCCAAAATTCTCCTGGCAGACGAACCGACCGGGGCCCTCGATACCCGGACATCCAACGAGATCATGCGGATGTTTGCGGAGTTGAACTCCCGAGGCATCACTGTGATCGTGGTCACGCACGAGACCGAAATCGCGGAGTGGGCCAAGCGCCGCATTGTCTTTCGCGATGGACAAATCGTGAGCGATGTCCGGCAGGTGCCACTCAGAAAGGAGGCTGCGGAATGAGCCTTCTGGACAGTCTCGCCGTTGCTCTGACCGCGCTTAGGGCTAATCTCCTGCGCTCGATCCTGACAACGCTGGGTATCGTGATCGGCGTGGCCTCCGTCATCATCCTGGTCGCCGTGGGGAACGGAGCGGCGCGCGAGGTCGACCGGCAAATCGCCTCACT
>CAZZPH010000143.1:0-6942 GCA_964655725.1 uncultured Hyphomicrobium sp. | reverse complement strand
AGGCGGATGAGATGACATGGGCCGCCCAGTGGTCGTTGTCACCGGCAAGGTCCGTCAGCTCGATTTCAGCGTCGGGCAGCTTGGCCTTGATGGTCCGCTCGATTTCAGCGGCGGTCATGGGCATATTTCGTGGCTCCTCGAATGAGAATTGACCTCTGAGATCAATCCCGCCCGGCAGGATTGCCGAGCAGTCTATAGAGGTGCGTCAGCGCCAATCCAAGGGACATGGCAGCCGCAGCCAGCCAGACCAGCAAAACAAGCCGCGCCGTCCCCGTGCCGCCGCTGGCGATGGCAGGATCGGCAAGGCATTCGTTTGTTATGAGGCTGTCGGCAACCAGAAATACGGCCGACTGGGCGACGTAGAGCCCGATGGCAGGGACCATGGGGGCCGGGGGTCTGCCGAGGGTCAAGGTGCGCCGGGCGATCAGTCGCCAGAAGGCGGCCACCAGCAAGAGCGACACGATGGCGGCCGTGAGACCGGGCATCAGGCCGAACGCCAGAATGCTCTGGCGGCTCTCCAGGGACGCCGGTGACGTACACGCCGAATACGTGCCGAGCCACCATAGCCACCAGACCGATTGCAGGATCAGCCAGCACGCTCCCACGAGCGCCACCCAGCGCACGAACAACGCGTTGGAGAGCGCCGGAACACCATCGGCACGGGCGGGTCCTTGGGGGGCAGAGCCATTCATCCGGAAAAGACCTCGGTCAGATGACGCATCCTACGCCCTGGAGCGTTCGGCCCCGCAGCCGGTTCTGAACCCTGGGCGGGAGTTCAGCGCAGGCTTTATGCGCCAGCGCGTCGGGCGTGACCCTTGGCCTCGGGCGGAGGGGATGCCCCAAGCGCAATGCGCGCCGACTTGATCGCCTGCTGATAGATGATCGGGAACAGGAACATCAGGAAGACGCCGACCCCCATCAGGTCGCGCATCTCAGCCTGATACCCGCGATAGGTGACAAGTACGCCGGAGGCGAAACCGGCCGCGCACAGCAGCGTCACCAGCAAAGCTCCCAGATGGTGCGCGATCACGTACCAGGCACCGACTGCGGCAAGAAGAATAAACACACCAATGGCAGTCAGCAGGACCGGGTGACCGGCCAGATAGGTGATAACGGCCTGGATCGGTTCCATATGTCGTACTCCCTGGCTCTACGCCGACTCTGCACTCAGCTCGCGCGCCGCTTGATAGACTGCCTGCAGCGCGGCCCGTCGCACCTTGCCATTGGCGGTGCGGGGCAGCGCTTCGACGATCATGATCTCGCGCGGGACCTTGTAGCGGGCCAGTCGCTCTCCGGCAAATGTTGCAATGTCGTCCGGGTTCACCTCGTGACCGGGTCGTGGAACGACAAACGCGCCAATCACGGTGACACCCTCCGCGGGCGTGATTTCCGCACAGGCGGCTTCTGCGACGCCCGGGTGGGTTGCGAGCACGGTTTCCACCTCGAGTGGAGAGATGCGATAGCCCAGCGCCTTCATGACGTCATTGGAGCGGCCGCGGTGGAAAATGTATCCCTCCTCGTCCATGACGGCGAGATCCCCTCCAAGGAACCATGCTCCGCGGTAAACCTCGGCCTCTTCGTCAGGGCGGTTCCAGTAGCCCAGCATCAGGCCCGGATCGGAGCGATGGACGGCGAGCATACCCTCCTGGCCGGCCGGGAGCGGCTCCTCGCCCTCTTCGACCGGTAGGATCGCCACACGGCGGCCGGGTTGAGCGATGCCCGGCGAGCCTTCCTTGCGGACCATTCCGGGCGATGTCGAAACGTACGTCGAGATTTCGCTCATGCCGAGCGCTTCGTAGAGATGTGTGCCTGTGCGATTGAACCAGTCATCGAACAACGAGGGCTGTGGTGCCTCGCCCGCGATGAGGCCGTGGCGCAAGCGGCCGACGTCGATCGGACCGGGCGGCGCATACTTCATGATCTGCCGGAACAGGCCTGGCACGGCCGCAAAGAGGGTCGCGCCTGAATTCCGAATGACGGCCGGCCAGATCTGTGGCGATTTCTCGCCGGCAAAGATCGTGCTGGTGAGACCGTTGGCCCACGGATCAATCAGGCCGGTGCCGAGTGTGTAGGTCCAGTTGAAGGCGCCGGCATGCAGCATCAAGTCGTCGGGCCGCACGCCGTACCAGCCCTGGTAGGTGCGCGATCGTCCCAGTGCGACGCGATGCGCATGGACGACGCCCTTGGGCCGGGCCGTCGTGCCGGAGGTATAAAGCAGGTAAGCGGGGTCTTCGGCGGCCGTGTCGCTCCACTCGGCCCGGCGATGGTAGGTCATCATCGCGCGCACCTCGTCCTCCAGAACGAGGTCCGCCTGCGCTGGAACGGTGCTGGCCGGCAGGCTCGCGCCCAGGGCGACCAGTCGCGGCGCGCTGTCGCTGGTGAGCAATTCGGCTTCCGTTGTGGTCAGTTCAGCCGACGTTGCAACCGCGATCAGGCCTGCGGCAATGGCACCGAAATAGAGGATCGGGTAAGTGCTTGTATTGCCGAGCCGGATCAGCACCCGGTCTCCTGCCTGAAGGCCGCGATCCTGGAGAGCTGCCGCAACTCTGAGAACGGCGTCTTCGAGGTCTCCGAAGGTCCAGGTCTCGAGGGGTGGCGCGTTGGGGTCGGCCGATCCCAGCACGACGAGTGCTGGCTTTTCGCGCGGCCGCAACGGGTGCGCGCCGAGGCAGTGGCGCGCCATGTTGAAGCGGTCCGGGATGACGAGTGGGGCAAGAGCGGTGGTCATGACGATCGGGTCATAGGGCGCAATTGTGCCGGCCGCAACGGTGCGCGGGCAAGGATCTGGCCTGACCGCCCACGCTTGTCTCGGGGCGACCTGGGCCCGCATCCGTCATGAGCGCAAATTGTGCGCGCCAGGCAAGCGCCAGTCTTGCGGCGCTATCGTTTTGGACCTTCGATCCACCAGCTATCGAGATTGTAGCCCCACAACGGAGTTTGGCTGGGCGATTTCAGATGCTGCCAGTGCGCCACCCATTGGCGGGAGGCATGAAACAGGGGGATCACGTAGTGCCCCGATAATAAGACCCGGTCGAGGGCCCGCACGGCCGAGGTGAAGGCCTCGTCATCCGCGGCAAACAGCAGTTGGTCGATCATGGCGTCGACGGCCTCGCTCTTGACGCCGACGAAATTGAATGAGCCGGGGACGTCTGCGGTGCGGGAGGACCAGCGAAACACCTGCTCGTTGCCCGGCGAAAGCGAGGACGGCCACGCCGTCTGGATCATATCGTAGTCATAGTCCTTGAGTCGCGACTGATACTGGGCGCTGTCGACGACCCTGAGGCGCGCCGCAATCCCCAGTTTTGCCAGATCGGCAACGTAGCTTGCGATGAGGCGCTGCTGGACGCTGGATCCAGCGAGAATCTCGAACGTCAAAGGTTGGCGTGTGCCGGCGTGGATGAGCCGGCCCTTCTCGATTACGTATCCCGCGTCGGCGAGCAACCGGAATGCCTCGCGCGCGTTCTCCCGGTTGTGTCCCGTGCCGTCGCTGACCGGCATGCGGAAGCGCCCCTCGAGGATGTCGGGATCGACGGCGCCCTCGAACTGCGCAAGCAGACGGCGCTCGGTCGCGTCGGCTGGCCGGCCCGTCGAGGCGAGATGTGACCGCTCGAAGTAGCTTTCTGTGCGCTTATAGAGCCCATGATAGAGGGTCTTATTCACCCATTCGAAGTTGAACAACAAGATGAGCGCACGGCGAACGCGCACGTCCTCGAACACCGGCCTGCGGATATTGAATGCCAGCGCCGACATGCCGGCAGGCAGGCCGGTGTCGATTTCCTTCAATAGAAGCTGGCCCCGGCGCTGGGCGGGGATCGTGTAGCCGCCGGCCCAGAGTTTCGGATCGTCCTCCAGGCGAATGTCGATCAACCCGGATTTGAACGCCTCGAACTGGACTGAGGAGTCGCGGAAGTACTCGTAGCGGATTTCTTCAAAATTGAAGCGGCCGCGATTGATCGCCAGATCGCGGCCCCAGTAGTCGGGATTGCGCCTGAACGTCAAGGAACGGCCCGGATCGACGTTCGATACGGTGTAGGGTCCCGATCCCACGGGTGGCTCCAGCGTCGTGCGCTCGAAGGTCTGTGGTGTCAGCCGATGCTTGGGCAGCACGGGCATGGAGGCCATGATAAGCGGCATTTCGCGATCGCCGCTGTTGTCGAAAACGAAACGCACCTCATGCTCCGAAAGCTTCTCGACGCGTTCGACCTTCTTGTAGGAATTACGATGATTGGGCCGGCCGCGCTCGCGCAAGACTTCCATCGAGAAGATCACGTCGTCTGCGGTGATCGGCGCGCCATCGGAAAAGCGCGCGGCGGGATTGAGGCGGAAGAGTACCCAGCTCCGGTCGGGTGGCACTTCGGCTTCGCGGGCAATGAGACCGTACATGGTAAACGGCTCGTCGAGGCTGCGCTGCATCAGCGTTTCATAGACCCACTCCCGGACCCCCGCGGCCGCCTCACCGCGAATGATGAGGGGATTGAGGGTGTCGAACGATCCGGTCTGGCCGAGGACCACCCGTCCCCCTTTGGGAGCATCAGGCTGGACGTAGGGCAGATGAGCGATGTCAGCGGCAAACTTAGGCTCACCATGCATTGAGAGTGCATGGTTGGGCGCTCCCGCGTCTGCGGCGCCGGCCTGAAGCGGAAGAAATGACATTGCCACGATCGTGAAAGCGGCCAAAAGGCGCGGCATGCTGTCTCCGGGCTGTGCCGTCGCCGGCGGGGAGGTGGGAACGGGGGCGTCCAACGGGTGCCGTGGGGCGCTCCGCAGAGACGTCAACGGAATTAGTCCCGCCAACTATCACACTTGCCGGGCAAAGTTGTGTCGATGGCGCCCGGCACGTGCCGTGCGTCAGGCCGCCGCCGCGTTGCGGCTGTGCAACGGCTCGGCCGTGTCGGGCTGTGCATGACAACACAAGAGGCACGGTGGCCACGGGATTGCCGCAATCCGAGCCTTAGTGCCGCTCGGCTGGCGCGAGGGGCGCTGGGTCGCGCTGTTCCCTGCTGTTGAGCGGTTTTGCGGTCTCTGAAGGGTGCCGCTTTCCGCATCTGTCGAGAGCGCGCCGAAGAGGGGTCGAACCGGCTGCACATGAGCAGACAGGTCCGGTTCACGAGAGAAAGGTCGAGATCCTTATGGCACATACTGGTTTGGCGGGTTGGGGCATGGCGCGCGCTTTGACGGCGGCCGCAGCCCTTGGGTTGTTCATGGCGGGTTCTGGCGCAACGTCGATCGCCGTGGCGGAAGAAGAGAAAAAGGCGGCCGAAGGTGGCAATAAAAGCGCCTGGGTCAAGCTGTGCGAGGCCACGCCTCTCGTCAAGAAGGGCGAAGATGGCAAAGAGATCAAGGAAGAGAAGAGCATTTGTCTGACGCATCACGAGCGTCTCGACGGCAACTCCGGCATGGTGCTCGTCTCCGCAGCGATCCGCGAGGTCGAAGGCTCCGACAATAAGCATCTGATGGTCATGGTGCCGCTGGGAATGGCGCTGCCTCCGGGCCTGCGTGCTGCGGTCTACACGAAGGACCAGTGGGCCAAGGTCGCCAAGAACGAGAAGGTGGACGACGCCGAACTGAAGCCGATCGATCTTAAATATTCGCTGTGCCATCCCTCGGGCTGCACGGCCGAAATCGAGGCAGAAGCTGGCATCATCGATCAAATGAAGGCCGGTGGCGGCATCATGGTGGTTGCGATGAACGCAGCCGCCCAGCCGATCGGTTTTCCCGTCCCGCTCGACGGCTTCACGGATGCATTTGCGGGCAAGCCCGTCGATAACGCCGAATACAAGAAGGCGCGCGGGCAGCTGATGGCGCAGATCCGCCAGCGCCAGAAGGACGCCTACGAAAAGTTCAAGGCTGAGCAGCTGAAGAACATTCCGACCGATGCCCCAGGCGCACCGCCCACGACAACAGGTGCGACGCCAGAGAAGAAGTAATCCGCTTGCGCGGGTTTTCGAAGTGAAAGCGCCGCCGGGTATGTCAGCCCGGCGGCGCCTTCGTTTATCAGAAAGCCAAGAGCCAGACAGTCCTGCAGGCGCGCAACCGGCGGCAGCGCGGCCTGCACCGTTCCAGGATCAGTCCTTGGCGCGCTCGACGTAGGAGCCATCGGCCGTCATGACCACGACGCGCGTTCCAGCGCCAATGTGAGGCGGCACCATAACGCGCGCTCCGTTGGATAGCTTCGCCGGCTTATAAGACGACGACGCGGTTTGCCCCTTCACCACCGGGTCGGCTTCGACGATTTCCAATGTCACGCGCTGGGGCAACTCGACGGCGATCGGATTGCCGTCATGCAGCGAGACCGTGCAGGTCATGCCTTCCAGAAGCCACTGAGCCTGATCGCCCAGGATGTCCTTGGATATCGAGATCTGATCGTAGGTCTCCGGCTGCATGAAATTGTAGCCCATGTCATCTTCGTAGAGGAAATTGAACTCCTTCTCGTCGAGGTAGGCCCGCTCGACCTGATCGGTGGTGCGGTAGCGCTCGACAATCTTCACCCCATCGGCGATGCGGCGCATCTCCAGATGCGTCACGGGCGTGCCCTTTCCGGGATGAATGTTTTCTGCGTGCATGACGACGGCGAGCTTGCCGTCGATGTCGAGCACATTGCCCTTTCTGATCGAGCTGGCGATAACCTTGGACACGATTGTTCTCCGTCAATGCCGGGTCGCTGGCGCGCGGGGGGCGCGCGGGGTCAGCAAGCTCCGGCGGGGGTGGGAAACTCGACCGCTCTCATAGCCCGTCTTGCCTCAAAGGCCAAGTAGGGCCAATTCTCCCCTCAGCCGCCAGAGTTCGCAATCAAAACCCGTCAGCTGCAAAACGCAGCATCCAGGCTTGTCCTGATCCTGCCACCCAACCTGACCCTCGAGATCCCATGGCCTCCAAACCGCCCACGCTTTCGCCCTGGTGGCATCCCGACCGCCACGCAGATCGCCGGCCGTTTCTGATCGC
>CAZZPH010000142.1:5756-6945 GCA_964655725.1 uncultured Hyphomicrobium sp. | reverse complement strand
CAAGCCGGTCTGGATGGCCAAGATGTGGCATTCGCGCCAGTACGATATGACGCCCATGCCCCATTCGATCTTCTTTCACGGCGGTGTCGCCATTCATGCCACGTACTCTGTCAGCCTGCTCGGCCGTCCCGCATCGCGCGGCTGTGTGCGATTGGCTCCGAAGAACGCTGCGACCCTGTTCGGCATAGTCACGCGGCACGGCAAGGAGCGCACCCGCATTGTCGTTCACGGCAAGCCCAATTACGCGCAGCCGAAGATCGCCAGCCGCAAACCCGCAGCTCCCGCCGTGAGAGGGCCGGGAAATTCTGTACGCTACAGTGCGTACGGCTACTCGCCGACCGCGCCTGCCGCACCGCGCTACATCTATCCAGGCGATCAGCGCTACTACTATGTCCAGTCGGCCAACCGCCGGGCCGCAGCCATGAAGCAGCGCCGCAAAGCCATGCGTCCCTACTATTCGGGATACGGTGGGGGATATTGACGGCCGGGATTTGAGGTCAGCTGGAAGATCGTTTGCGCCACAGGCTGATTTGACGGCGTTCCGGCCGCTGAACACGCAACTGTTGCTCAGAACGGATTCCAGGTGGGGCGATCGGTAAAGCGCAGGTAGCCGATGTTGGCCCCCAGTCTGACGCCGAGGCCGGACCGGATGGGCGCCATGATAACGTCGCCACGCTTCAACAGCGTCATGCCGACACCACCAACCAGATAGGCGGAACCGTCAACGCCAGAGAAGCGGCGATATACGTCACGCTGTTCGCGCAGCTTGTAGACAAGGATGAGCGTTCGGCCGCCTTCTGCTCCCACATCGTAGCCGATCGACGGTCCGTTCCAGTAGACCTTGGCGGTCCCGCCCCTGCGCATGTAGAGAGTCCCGCTGCCATAGCGCAAGCCGGCAAGAAATGCTCCCCCACCCTCCGTGCCCAGGATGTAGGCCGTCGGGCGTCCGACGCTGGCGAAGGCATGCTCGATCACGCTCGCCAGACTGGTGGAAATCGTTCCGAAGAACCCGCGCGTCGCATCCCGGATTTCGTCGATCGAGTATCCATCGTCGTCTCCGCCGAACGCGCTGTCCGGCGGTGGGGCATAGGGTTCGCCAATTTCATAAGGCCCGTCATCCTGCGCGGTGTCCCAGGCATCGGTCGGGAGCCGGTCGGTCGAGGTGCTCCAGGCATCATTGGGCTTTGGC
>CAZZPH010000142.1:0-5656 GCA_964655725.1 uncultured Hyphomicrobium sp. | reverse complement strand
CTGTTGCGGCGGCGGCGGTGAGGGGGCCGCCGCATCGCGCGGGCTTTGGCTTGGTTCAGGTGGTGGGGCGGGCGTTGCGGCCGCGACGTCTTTGTCGATCCCGAGGTCGGCGTCGATCTTCTGGAACACATAGGCGGATTTCGCCTTCATCACGGCGAGGAGTTCCACACCGGCGGCCTCGAGTTCGCCGAGCTTGTTGCAATCGAACCCACCGCTTGCATCCGGACGGCCCAGAAGATCGATCCTGCTGAGCAGGTCGCTGGCCTGGGTATCAAACTCGGCAAGCCGGTGGTCGTCGAGATAGGCTACGAGATTTTCGTCCTTGTCCTTGTCGCTCCAACCTTTTTTTGCCGCCAGAAGGTCCATGCGGCGGTTGAGGTCGGGCTGGGCCTCGCTGTTGTAGCGTCTGAGAGATTCTCCGGCGGCATCGACCGCCGATGCGAATGTGTCGGCCGTGCATTCTGCAGCGCCGGCGTGACGCCGATCCGCCAAGCCCGTAACGGCCAGCGCAAGCATTGCGGCCAGTAGTGTACTTTTCAAGGCTCGAAGCATCGGTCTCACCAGCGGCGGTTTACAGCGCCCGTAATACTCGCTGCGCCAAAAGCGGCGTCAACGTGGCGAGAGCGGCGTGATTCAGAGCGCTGAGGCACTGGCACACGCGGCTCAGGGGTCGTTCGGAACCGTCTTGACGATGCTCGATGTGGGTGTGTCCGAGCCTGCACCCGGCAGTCCTTTGACATCCTTCTCGATCAGGGCGTCATATTCTGCAATCGATGCAGCGGGCGCCTTGGCTTTCAAATGAACGATTTTGTACCCGCCGGCCGCCAGGGCGTCGAGCAGAGCTGGCATCGCCTTCGCCGTCACAGGCTGAATATCGTGAAGCAGGAGGATACCCTTGCCCTTGGCATCGAGCTTCTTCATCGTGTCTTTGACAAGTTGGTCGCTGTTGCGGAACTTGAAGTCGAAGCTGTCGACGTCCATCGAAAAGACCGCGATGTTCCGGGACGCAAGATGCTGCAGTGATTCCGATGAATCCTGGAGGAAGGGAAAGCGGAAGAACGGCGCGATCGGCTGGCCTGCTGCGCGCTTGACCGCACTCAAACCGCGTTCGATTTCGTCAACGCTTTCCTGATGCGTCTTTTTCTTGCGGATATTGGCGTGGGTGAAGGTGTGACTTCCAATCGTGTGTCCGCGATTGGCGACATCCCGGAGGATGTCGGGCAGGCCGAGCGCCATCTTGCCGATCGAGAAGAATGTCGCCCTCGTGCAGTGCTCGCCGAGTGCATCGAGAATAGCGCGTGTCGTCTTGACCTGCGGCCCATCGTCGAACGTGAGCACGACCTCCTTGTGTTCGAGGAAGTCGTGAGCCTTGTACTGTTCCAGGCCAAAGCCAGGGCCGCCGGTGGTATCGATCTCTACGGTGCGCGCAACGCCGAGCGCGTTGGGTTTGCCCTGGCAGGCCGGTGCTGCAGATTCGGCGGACGCCTCAGGCATGGCCTCATCGGCCCCGGCTCCGGCATGGACCGCCGTCCCGTTCAGAAGGGCGAGACAGATGATTGAACTGGAAAAAAGAGCAATGCTGGCCTTGGCGGTGTAGCGTGCGCGCATAATTTCCCCCATCGAGACTCGCGGCACCATATCAACCAGCCGAGGTGCGATCCAGGGCAGCGGCAAGAGGTGAGCCCGCAAACATGGGGGCATTCGAGGCCAGGCCCAGGTCGCCAAACTCAACCAGACGTGGCAGCGATCCTGCGCCGGAAGTCCTCGACGTTGACGACGGCGCGCACGTGCGTCCCCGAACCGATGATTGTTCCGTCCTGATGGGCGCTGACAGCGAATGTCAATCGGCGTGGCGCAACTTCGGTGAGTTCGGCCCTTGCAACCACACGTGCGCCAACAGGCGTCGGCGCCACATGATCGACCGCAATTCTGATGCCGAGGCTGGTGGTCCCTGGCGCCAACCGATGCTCAACGCAATCGATGGCGGCCGCTTCCATAAGTGCGATCATGACGGGTGTGGCGAGCACGGCCTCCAGGCCACTGCCCACAGCCGCAGCCGTTTGCCCGTCATCGACGACAATTTCTGCCGTACCGGTTGTCCCGACCGCGAGCGGCTCGACGGTTTCCACGTCCACCTGCCTGTGTTTGTGTGTCATCAGGTCGGGTGATGTTTGCCTGTTGGGCACCGTGCCGCCAAGAAAATTCATCACGGCGCTCGAACGTTTTCACCAGCGGAACCCGGACGCACCAGATCTCCAGCGCAATTGAGGTAGGCTTGGCGGACACCGTGCGGAATGGGCGGGTCTACAGAGAGGTCGTGCGCAGCACCATCCGCCGACATTGCCGTGATACGCCCGCCCGACACCAGCAGTTCCCGCATAAGATCCGCCCCCGTGAATGCATCGAGCTGGGTGCGCGTCTCCAGCCTCCCGCTGCTGGCCGGCTGAGGAGGCGGAAAGAGTTCAACGGTCGAGTAACTCGCTGTCGTGAGCGTGACGCCTGACAACGCGACACTCATGCCGGCCGTTGCCGTCAGCGAGAATGTGAACAGCGTCGTATCGCCCGCGCGAGAAATTCGCATTTCGGCGGCTGCGATCGGGTGCCGTCCGGCATCGGGTGCGATCCGCACGCCGCACGCGGCGATCCGCGCGCCCTCCAAAAGCATGAGAGGTTCGATCGCGGTGGCATGTGCTTCTGCGTTCGCTGCAAACATCAGCGTGAGCGCCGCAAGGCTGCTCCGCATGGTCACGGTGTCGCGCCAAATTCCACGAGGCCGGGCGCGACGCTGCCGTACGTACCGATCTCCTTGAAAGCCTCGCGGCAACTCAACTGATGGGTGAGCCGGCAGGGGTTGGGATCGTTGGGATGACTGCAATAGAGTAGCTTTTCCCACGATTTGAGCACGCTATCGGCCTGCGTTTTGAAGGTGACGAGATCCTCGCCCGAGAAGGCGGCTGCAAGGGCCTGGGTTTTTTCGGTGGCCTGCATGTTGACGCAGACTGCGGCAACACCGAGCGCCTGCCCGTAGCGAATGCCGGCCTCGCGTGGATCTTCGGTCAGGGCCTTGGCCAGGGTCTGGGCGGGTGTCTCGTCCTGTGTCTGGGCGGGTGCCGGCAGGGTGGCGGACGGGTCGGCGTTGGCCTCAGGGGCGGCGGTGATCACAGTGGCGGCCAGGACCACCAGGGCCAAAATGCGCCATGCAGCGGAGGCAATCTTCATAGGTCGTTTCCCGTCCTCAATGATCTCGCGACAGGACTTGGGTACGTGCGTCCGAGTGTTTTGGGTCATCGCGGCTCCTGGAACGGCGAGCGGCCCCAGCCGCACGTCATTCGTCGTCGTCCGCCGGCCGGAACTCGAGCAGCCCCGGCAGCTCCGAACCGTCTGGGCCGACCTCCCGCCACGCCGTCGTACAGCTCAGGATTTTCGATTTGCGGCATCCGTTGATGTCGCGGAACTGTGCCGGATCGATATCTGTGCAGGAGAATGCTTTTTCCCAGGCCGCCACGATGAGCGCGCTTTGAGCGGCGAACTGGTCCGCGGCCGCGCCGCTGTAGGCCGTGATTGCCGCATCGGCAGCCGGTGTCAGACGAGCACCGGGACAGATGCGGGCCGCAGCAACGGCCTGGCCGTGATGTGCGCCGGCAACCTCAGGCGACAGCGCCGGGCGTTCTGCTTTGCCGGCCTGGGCGATGCCGCTGATGACCGCGAGGCTCGCCATATGGATGATCAGGGCCGCCACGCGCCGGTTCGTCGGGCTCCGGTAAAGAGTCATGCGCTTCATCCCACCAGCCATGCGAGCAAGCTCAGGACGGTCGACAGCACGATCGAGGTCATGACGGGGACGTAAAAGCGCACACGGCCGTCTGGGCTCTCGTACTTGATATCGCCGGGGAGCAGTTGAAGCGTGGCCGCGCGCCCGCGCGTGGTCTCCGCGAGGTAGCCGATCGCGCCGAGGGTCAAACTGATGACAATGGCCGTGGTGATGAGGCTCGCCATGGGTCAACCTAGCATTGCCCGGGACATCAGCCAATATCGGCGCCCGGCAGGGCTGAACAACTCCGGCAGGAGTGCGCCCTGCCGCAAGATCTGTCCAGGCTATGAGAGCTGGTTACTGCGGGCGGCCGTCCGCCACGCCTTGGAGCCGGTCAAGGTCGTGCACGATCAAGCCATCGGCCCGTGTCTCCACAAGGTCAGCGCCCCGCAGCTCCGACCAGGCCGCATCCAGCTGTGCGCTGGGAAGCTCAAGCAGGTTCGCCAATGCCGGTTCATTCGCGTCGAACCCGGCCACGACGGATTCGCCGGATCGGCACCCCATGGCGGTGATCGCAACGAGGTATGCAGCAAGGCGCTGAACAGCGGTGCGGCCGCCCTTGCCGAGCGCGCGCGCTCGCACAAACTCAAATTCACGGTCCGTTGCTGCAGACAGCCGGTTGGCAAGCTCCGCGTCGGCGTCGACGGCGCGCTGAAGCTGCTCGTCACCCAAGGTTTCCACTTCGGTATCGACAAGAGCCTTGGTCGTCGAGATGTGCTCGGGAAGAGCTCCGAGCCCGACAATGTCGCCAGGGAATGCAAATTCGATCACATCGTGGTGCCCGTCGGGCCAGACGATGTAATGGCACAGAGCTCCGCGGTGAATTCGATAAGCGGCAACGCGCCGCTCGCCTTCGGCGAACAACGGCGTTCCATGACGGACGACACGGCGCAGGCAAGGACGCTCCTGATCGGAGGTCTCTGCGGCGATCATCGACCGCTCCGCGCAATCCCTGTGCTCGCAAGTGCCGAGCATGACACAATTTACTCCATACAACTCGGCAGGGATGTGGGCGTCAGTCCTGCCTTAATCAAGTCGCAAATGCCCGCTGCGGCAATGCGTTAGATGCTTCATGCTACGAACGCCGCTCATGCGCTGTTTCGCAGGGAACACCGCTACGGACCGCGATCGAATGTCGCAGTCTCATTTCTAAGCACAACTTGAGCGTGTTAGCGAGTCTGTTTGCCGTTTTCGGCTAATGCCCCATTACGGGCAGCGCAGCAGGTCGCGCGAGCCGGCATCGTCCTGGATTGTCAGCGTATCACCCGAAACGGTCAGTCCCATCTGGGTGTCCTGCTTGTCTCCCTCGACAGTGCAGGTGCCAAAAACCTTCCATTCTCCGTCCCCGCCGGCCTTCACCGACGTGAACTTGCAATGGGTTTCGTGCTGATCGAGCCCCTTGGCAGTCAGGATCAGCGGCGCGTTGGAACGCTCCTGCGGGGTTTTGCAATTGGCAAGGTCTTCCGCCCAGGTGCCGGCAAATCCTGGCGTTTGGGCGATCGCCGCGGGTGGCGACCCACACAGTGCCACACCTGCGAACATCAGAGCGATCGTCAGGGTCAGCGCTGCGGGTCTTGTGGGTGAGGTGTGGCTATGGAAGGTCAAGCGCATACCGTGATCTCCTGGTCAGTGACAATCGCCGTTGGCAGAACCCCGGCCCCTGCACGGACGCGGTAGTTTGTTTGAGCCTCGTGTCGGTGAGTCGGACCCATGGCAGCGTTCTCATCAAACTGTGACAATTCCGCGATCCCGCCTTCGCGATCAGCGGTGTTGGACGTCATCGCCGCGTTGAAGGGCCTCGATGCGCTCAGCCTGGGGCAGGTGCTCGCTCACACAAAAATCGGG
>CAZZPH010000141.1:1113-6991 GCA_964655725.1 uncultured Hyphomicrobium sp. | reverse complement strand
TGATTTGAGCCAATTAGGGTGAGGATTGCATTAACTCGGCGGCGCGCGTCCCGGATTGCTGCGCGTGTGAACCCGCAGCTAACCGGATTTGCCGGGATGCTTAAGGCAAGATTATCCGTTTCAGGCAAGAATTACCGTTAGTTGTAACGTTTGCGTAAGACGAGGAGTTAAAGATGCGTAAAGCCACTCTTGCCGCGCTCGCGGCTGGACTGATGGTCGGGCTGGCTGGCGCCGCCGATCCCGCGGAGGCGACCCACCGCCGGGCCCCGGACGGTTGGGGCAATGTGCGGACCGTCGTCCATTACGGGTACTACCCGCGCTACAACCACGTTTATGTCACCCATTCGGCGACCGACCCGTATGCCTACCGGTATCAACCGCGGGGCTACTATCCGTATTACAATTCTGGCCAGTGGAAGCCCGCACGCAAAATGCGCTGCAAGAAGAAGCAGCGTCTCGTGCATCCTCCCTACTATCGCAGCTGGGGCTATCCGGATCGCAGCTATCGTCATCGCGCTTGGCACGCCGAGCACCACGGCGTCATCCGGCGCGGTCACTGGTAACATCCGCACCCACGCACGGCTTGAATATCGTGGCGCCGGTTCATCAACCGGCGCCGCTTTGTTTTCACGTTTATGCTGATAACTCAGCGTGTTCATGCCACATTCATGTGGACTGTTCTCTTATGCGTTCCTAGCGGTGGAGACGTGTCGTCCACCGGTCAGGACACACAGCAGGCGGCCCTCGGGCCGGCTCAACGAAGGGGACAGACAATGTTCGCAACGACGATGAAAAAGATCATGTATCCGATGATGGCGATACTGCTCGCCTTCGGGACGGTGGCTGCGACGACGGCGCAGCCGGCCGAAGCAGGACGCGGAGGACGTGTCGCCGCTGGCATTGCGGCCGGCATCATTGGCCTTGGCGTGCTCGGCGCCTATGCGCATGCGCGCGACCGGCATCATTACCGCGGCTATGACGAGGTCTGCTACAAGGGGCCCAAGGAGTGCGGCTGGGTTGGCCGGCGCTGCTTTGAGAACCGCTGGGGCGAGACGATTTGCCGTGGCGGGCGCTGGACCTGCTGGCGCGATACCTACTGCGACTGATCGTGATCGCAGAAGGCCTGGGACCACATGACATTCGAGATCGGCGGGATCACCCCGCCGATCTGTCTATTGGCCGGTCGAACACGTGGCGTGGGCCTGATCAAACACTGTTCAGAACTGTGAACCCGCGTCTTGAATGCGACACCGGTCCACCGACCGTAATCGGGGCGCGGCGTTTGGGTGGCAATGCCTCGCCCAGTGATGCTAAGCATTCACGATGAGAGGGAGGGATCGATTGATGCAGCACCGCGTGCGCCAACTTGCCATAGCACTCATGGCACTGACGCTCATGGCGCCGTCCGCCCAGGCCGATGTGCCTCCGATCTGGACCGGGTTCTACGTCGGTGCTCACGCCGGCTACGGCGAAGCCTTGGACGAACCCGCACCGTTCGACGTGTCAGGTGGCGTTCTCGGACTCCATGCCGGCTACAACCATCAGGCGGGGATGTTCGTCATCGGTGTAGAAGGCGACTGGAGCGGCACCAGCCTGGACGATTCCGCGACGGCGGGGGGCATTCGGGTCAAATTGAGCGTCGACGATCTTGCCTCCATTCGCGCGCGTCTGGGCTTTGTCGCTTGGCAGAACGCGCTTCTATACGGAACCGTGGGCTATGCCTGGGGAGAAGCGGGCACGAACGTCAATTTCGCGGGTCTGGGCTTCAGCCGCTCGACCGATTTTGACGGGCTTGTCGCGGGTGGCGGGATCGACTACCGCATGTCGCCCGACTGGAGCGTTCGTGTGGAAGGCTTGCGCTATTGGCTCGAGCCCGACACGAACAATCCCAATGTCGATGATCTGGACGTCGCGGTCGTTCGTGCCGGCGTGACGTGGCACTGGCCGAACCGCTGATCGCTTACCGCCGTTCGTGGTTCATCGTGCCTGCGCGCGCGCCATGAGCGCTGCGTGCAGCGCAACCGCGGCGGCGTTCGAGACATTGAGGCTTGCCAGCGTTTCAGCAGTCGAGATCCGCACCAGCCGATCGCAACTCTCGGCCGTCAGTTGCCGCAGGCCGCGTCCTTCCGCTCCCAGTACGAGCGCGACCGGGCCAGCGAATGATTGAGTTTCGATCGGGGTGCTGGCCATCCCGTCAAGACCCAACAGCACCACACCGGCCTCCTTCAATTCCGTCATGGTCCGCGCGAGGTTTTGCACCAGCGCGACGGGCACCAGTTCCAACGCGCCCGACGCGGATTTGGCGAGCGCACCGTCGAGCGGCGGGCTGTTGCGCCGGGTCATGACCACTCCCGAGGCGCCGAAGACTGCCGCGGAGCGCAGGATCGCACCGACATTGTGCGGGTCCGTCACCTGATCCAGCAGCACGAGAGGACCGCCGGCCGCTGCGGCCTCGGCGAGGTGTTCGATGTCGGGCTCAGGCAGGGGAGCCGCATCGATGAGGACACCCTGATGCACGGTCTCGGGCCCCAGGATGCGATCGAGATCGCGCGGCGTCGTGGGCTCCGGTGAAAACCCCCGCGCGCCGATTGGTTCTGCCAGCCGATGGGCGGCATTGTCCGTGGCAAGGATGCGGTGGATCTGGCGTGCCGGATTGCGCAGCGCCGCCTCGACGGCATGGAAGCCGAACAGGCGCACGGGATCATCGGCTGCGCGCGGGCCACCGTGGCCTTTTGCATGGTGATCCGCCCGTCTGGGACGGGATCTCTTGTCGGGGCGCGGGGGCTTCGAGCGCGGCGTCTTTGGCATGGACCCTCTGTGAACCATAGGCGGCTACCCCTAACTGGAATCATCGTTCTTTTCCAATTGACATCAGAGTTCGGCGCCGGGATAAGGACGCCTGCTCTGCCGCCCGCCGCCGGCGCGGGGCGCTTTCGTTTCGCGGACCACACTCAGTTTTTCGAATGTGGCACGGCGGGACGAGCCTACGGAAGGGTGCCCGAGTGGCTAAAGGGGACGGACTGTAAATCCGTTGGCATCGCCTACGCTGGTTCGAATCCAGCCCCTTCCACCATCCCGGTCATTCAGGCTTCGTTATTCCCGGCGCTCGCTACGATTGACCTTGTGCGCGGCCACACCTACGGTGCGCGCTCTGCGAACGTGCCCCTGTCAACGAGAGACCCTGGCTGTGACCGCCGGGACCAGATCCATGAGCTTTCACGCCACACCCGAACAGATCGCCGCCGTCGACGACGCCCGCGCCTGGCCCTTCGAGGAGGCCAGACGCCTCATCAAGCGGCTGGATAAAATCCCCGGCGGGCTGGAAAAGACCGTGCTTTTCGAGACCGGTTATGGGCCCTCGGGACTGCCGCACATCGGGACGTTCGGCGAAGTGGCGCGCACGAGCATGGTGCGGCGTGCCTTCGAGACGCTGACGGATGGGCGCATCAAGACGCGGCTGATCTCGTTCTCCGACGACATGGACGGGCTCCGCAAGGTGCCAACCAACGTCCCCAACCGCGAGATGCTGGCGGGGCATCTCGACCAGCCTCTCACTAAGGTGCCGGACCCGTTCGGAAAGTTCGAGAGTTTCGCGCACCACAACAATGCGATGCTGCGCGACTTCCTCGATCGGTTCGGCTTTGAGTACGAATTCTATTCCGCGACCGACTGCTATCTGGCGGGCATGTTCGATGCGACGCTGCTCAGAATGCTGGAAGTCTACGACAAGGTCATGGAGATCATGCTGCCGACGCTGGGTGCAGAGCGGCAGGCGACCTATGCGCCCTTCCTGCCTGTGTGTCAGCGCACCGGCAAGGTGCTCCAGGTGCCGTTGATCGAGCGCCATGTGAAGAGCGGTACTGTGGTCTACATTGATCCGGAGACGGGCGAGAAAGTCGAGACGGCGGTGACCGGCGGCAGGGTCAAGTGTCAATGGAAGGCCGACTGGGCATTGAGGTGGACCGCACTGGGCATCGACTACGAAATGGCAGGCAAGGATCTGATCGACAGCGTGACGCTGGCCTCGCGAATCTGCCGTGTCATGGGCGCAACGCCGCCGGAAGGCTTCAACTACGAACTGTTCCTCGATGAGAACGGCGAGAAAATTTCCAAGTCGCGCGGGAACGGCCTCACCATCGAAGAATGGCTGACCTATGCGACACCGGAGAGCCTTGCTCTCTTTATGTTTCAGAAGCCGAAGTCAGCCAAGAAGCTCTATTTCGACGTCATCCCGCGCGCCGTGGACGAATATCTCCAGCTTCTGACGGCTTATCCGCGCCAGGATGCGAAAGCGCAACTCGACAATCCGGTCTGGCATATTCACGCTGGTGAACCGCCCGCGACCGAGTTGCCGGTCAGTTTTGCGCTGTTGAAGAACCTCGTCGCCGCGTCGAATGCCCAGAGCAAGGACGTGCTGTGGGGCTACATCCAGCGTCATCTGCCTGAAGCGACACCGGAACGCTACCCGCTGCTCGACACGCTGGCGGGATATGCCGTGCGCTATTATCGCGATTTCGATTTGCCAAAGAAGGCGTACAGGAGTCCCGACGAGGAAGAGCGGCGGGCGCTTGAGGCCCTTTCGGATGCCCTTTCGCGCGCCCCGTCCGATGCCAGCGCGGAAGACCTTCAGGCCCTTCTCTACGATGTCGGCCGTTCCATACCCCGCTATCAGGACTTGAGTGCCAAGGGCGCGACGCCGGAACGGCCGGGTGTGTCGAACGCATGGTTCAGTGCGATCTACGAGGTGCTGCTGGGCGAGAGCAAGGGCCCGCGGTTCGGCTCGTTCATTGCGCTGTATGGAATCGAGGAGACGCGCGCCTTGATCGCAAAGGCGCTGGCAGGCGAGATCGGCCAGGCGGCCTGAGCGACGCCGTTCGACTGAGGCACGCTATCCCAACGGGGGCAGCGGTGCCGATCAGGCGACAGCGCGATCGATCTTCAATTCGCGTAACAGTTCATTGATCAGGCGGAGTGTGCGCGCCTCGATTGTCTTTGTAGACCATTCCCTCTCCTGGACCGCGTTGCGCGCCAGCACGAACTGGGAGTTGGCAAAGATATCGCGCTTTTCTGGCCAGGACCGGGTCCCCGCCTTCTGGTTCTCGGCGCCCGACAGAATCACGATATTGCCGAGCCGATTGCAATTCGCCTTGATGTCGTTGGGCGACTTGAAGTGGGTGCGCCATTCGGGTGCTGCGATCCTGCCGCGCGGCAGCACGTGCTCTGTGGTCGCCGCGTCGCGGCTCAAGGGCCCAGGGTCTGCGCCTGCAATCAGGCTCAGCCGTCTCAACACCGCATGAGCATTCGCTTTAGACGCGAAATTTGGGCTGCGAAGATTGGCGATCGCGTCGGAGAACATTTGGTCTTCGATTGAGAATTTTGAGAGCGCTGCGACAGAGCGGCGAGGTTCGATTTCGGACGTCAGGTGCAGGATGCGCGTTTCCTGAACACCAGGATCGACGCCGGCCACTTTCATCATCCAGATCAGTCGGTCGAGCCGCTCGATGAATTCCAATGTGTCGGGAGAATCCAGCCCGTTGATGCTCAGCCACTTGAGGAGAGGTGGAACCCAGCGGTGTGTGCTGAGCCAGGTCATGCAGGTGAGCCGCCGGGCGATGGCCTGCCTGCTCTCCCCCTCTTGCCCAAGTTTACAATGACGCACCGCATGCAAGAGCTGGCACCACGGCGCCAGGACGTCGGTCATGAATCGCAGACCGCCATTCGCCAGGTCGAAGCGGCGCACGAACTCCGATTCTACGGGTCGGGCAGCGGTGTTGCCAGATCGCTCGCGCCATATGATGACGCGCATGTGGCCGAGTACCTGGTACATGTCATCGGGGGAAAGCAGCCCCTCGCACGTTTCCCAGATGTGCGCGGCTTG
>CAZZPH010000141.1:0-1103 GCA_964655725.1 uncultured Hyphomicrobium sp. | reverse complement strand
CCTGTCCTCCGCCGGCATGGCGGCGAGGATGACTGACTTGGCCTGATCGGCATTGCTGAAGGCTAAGCGTGTATCTTCCTCTGTGGAGATAATCTTCCAAGCGTCCTCGGGGTCGTCGACGATGACGACAACGAGGTAGCAGGCCTCGATGAGGAAATCCGCAAGTTCGCGCCGCATCGCGTCTGATGTCCCCGGGCCGATCAGTTCGGAGCGGATGCATTCGCGGTTGTCGAGGATGTTGCGTTCCGTATCGGAGAGTTCATGCCGCGGCAGCTCGGGCTCCTCCTCGGTACCGCCGGGGCGTTGGACGAGGCGTTCAAAGAGTGGCGCCGGCAAGGCCTGCACGCTCAATCGGAAGTGCCGCGCGTCATCGTCAGGCAAACCAGGGTCGGCAATCATCCGGTTGAGCCGGGCGGCACGCACCGGGTCGGTTTCGAGATCCCTCAGAACAGCGAACAGGATGCTGAGCGTCAGGAGGCGCTGATGGCCGTCCACCAGTTCCGCATCAATGCTGCCCGCCTGGCGTCCGAGTGTGATGTGACCGAGGGCATAGCGGCGCTTGCGGCCGAATTTCTGCATCGCATCGTGCACGTCGGTCATGAGCCGGGCGACCTGGGGTGGCTGCCATGCATAGGTTCGCTGGTAGCACGTCAGACGGAACCGGAACCGGCCATCGAGGAGGCGCCCCAGATTGAGGACCTCTGCGGTCATGAACTCGGCAGAGCGGTTGAAAACGCGCGGACGCTCCGTGACGGGTGGTGCGATGATGCGACTGGCGAGTGATGCGCGGGCCCAGAAGCCTTGCGAGGCTTCTTCCATACGACGCTGTACCAAGGACGCCCCCTAGACGCTGAACAAACGTATTTTTATCTTGTTGCCGGTCTCCGGCTGCTCTCCCACAGCCGGGCGACAAAAGCTTATTAGGGTAATAAGAAACACGAGGCAGAGAGGTTGCGCAAGCGGCGCGCAGAGAAATTCTTTCATTGACGAAAAGCGAGATTTGCATTCGCGTGGTGCGGTGCGATGTTGCATCGTTACAGTGTACGGTCGCGGTTTTTGATGATTGTGCATGGGAACTCGCAGGTTACCATCGGAGCAGCGGG
>CAZZPH010000140.1:0-7047 GCA_964655725.1 uncultured Hyphomicrobium sp. | reverse complement strand
ATCCTCGATTTCCATCTTCATCCATTTCGTCGGATAAAGCGGCGTCAGGTTATCGAAATGGATCTTATGTTTGGTGGCTTCCGGATCTTCAAAATTGATCTTGTTGACCTTGAGAAGCGCGAAATACCGTTCGCCATCCTTCGGACTGCGAATCTGGCCCTCGACGGTATCGCCGGTCCGCAAGGCAAAACGCCGGATCTGGCTTGGCGAGATATAGATGTCGTCGGGACCCGGCAGATAGTTCGCATCCGGTGAGCGCAGGAAACCGAAGCCGTCCTGCAGAACTTCCACGACGCCGATACCCGTGATGTCGATATCCTTCGCCGCGAGCTGCTTGAGGGTGGCAAACATCAATTCCTGTTTGCGCAGCGTGCTGGCGTTTTCCACGCCGACCTCTTCCGCAAAGCTCAATAGCTCCGGCGGTGTCTTGGATTTGAGATCCTCGAGCTTAACTTCTGTCATCATATGCTCCGCAACGGCAATAGGCGGATTTCGAGTGGCCGCGTGCGCCAGGGGTGGGGGGAAGTTGAAATAGAGCGCGGTTCAGGTGCCACGCTTCCAGGGCCAGTCATCACCGCTGTCTGGGGTGTTTCCGGCACGTCTCCCGCGGCCGGAGAAGCCGCAGGGTTATTAGATGGTCAAGTGTCTAACAGACTCGGAGAAAAAGAAAAAGACCCTCGGGAAGCGATTTTGTCGCGTCAGAACGGCTTCACAATCACGAGGATCACAATACCAACCATGAGTAGTGCTGGCACCTCGTTGAGAACCCGCCAGGTCCGTGCCGGCACCTGATTGCGATCCTCCGCAAACCGGCGAACCGCCGCTGAAAGATAGCCGTGGACGCCCGAAAGCAGAATGACGAGCATCAGCTTTGCCAGGAACCAGCCTGACCATAAGAAACCCGCTGTCCAGGCCAGCCAGAGCCCCAGAACCCAGGCGATTATCATCGATGGGTTCATGATGATGGTCATCAGCCGATGCTCCATCACCTTGAATGTGCGGCTCGCTTCGGAATCGTGCGCAACCTCGCAGTGATAGATGAAAAGCCGCGGCAGATAGAGCATTCCGGCCATCCAGGCGATGATCGCCATGACATGGACGGCCTTCACCCACAAGTAGGCGCCGTCCCCCATCACGAAAACAGCGGCGGCCGTCAGTAGGACGGTGATCGCCAGAGCGATAGACGCACGTAACGCGGGGGAGCCGGATCGTTTTACAGTCTTGGTCGCTTCGACAGTCATGTGCGCAAGGCCTGTGTGCAAGTCCTCAGAACGACAACCCCTACGGGTCATCACCTCCCTCTGACGACCTCCAACAACCGCGCGACGTTGTCCGGTGGTGTCTGGGGAACAATACCGTGACCCAGGTTGAAGATAAAAGGCATGCCGCGCATCGTCTCAACGATGTGGCGCGCGCGCTCTTCCATGGCCGCACCACCCGATACCAGCAGCAGGGGATCAAGGTTGCCCTGCACCGCGACGGACCCGTTCTGGAACAGATCGCGCATCATGCGGGGCGGCATCGCCGTATCACACCCCACGCCGTCGATTCCCGTCGCTCGAACATAGTCCGCGGATTGTGGACCAATCCCGCGCGCAAATCCAATGATCGGGATGCCTGGATGTCGGTCTTTGAGCGCCGACACGATCCGCTGAGTCGGTTCGAAGACCCAGAGTCTGAGCTGATCATCCGGCAGCGTTCCAGCCCAGGTGTCAAAAATCTGCAAGCAATCCGCACCCGCCTTCACTTGCCCGGAAAGATACGTCACGGACGCTTCAACAAGAATATCAATCAGCCGCCTGAAGCCGTCCGGATCACCGTAAGCAAACAGCCGGGCCTCCGCCTGATCCGATGAGCCCTTCCCGCCGACCATATACGTCGCAACCGTCCACGGTGCGCCGCAGAAGCCAATGAGTGTTGTTTCAGGCGGCAGATCCGATCGTAGCCGCGCGACCGTCTCGTAGACGAGCGAAAACTTTTCTCCCGTCTTCGCAAAATCAAGCCGCGACAGGCCGGCGACGTCACGGATGGGATCCAACCGCGGACCTTCGCCTTCATTGAAACCCACGCTCTGGCCGAGCGCGTCCGGGACGACGAGGATGTCGGAAAACAAGATCGCCGCATCAAAGCCATAGCGCCGGATCGGCTGCAGAGTCACTTCGGCGGCCAGCGCTGGTGTGTAACATAGATTGAGGAAGCCGCCGGCTTTCTCGCGAGTCGCTCGATATTCCGGAAGATAGCGTCCGGCTTGGCGCATCAGCCAGACAGGAGGGATCGGTGCTGGTCTTCCAGCCAGAACATCCAGCATGACGCGCTGGCACTTCACGTCGCTAGTTTTAGGCTCGACTGGCATGTGCTCTAGAATCCTGAAGTGAATTTATTGAAGGTTCTTTTTTTGACTCTTAGAGCTGCGGATTGCGGGAATATCCTCAGGCCTCACAGGTTGCCCACAACTTGTGAACGGCTGCCAAGTGCCGGACCCAGGTCTTGTGCCCCATAACTGCTATTCCCTACCAGGGGCGAATACCTGCTGGCAAGTCAAGCTGTTGCAGCACGCGGCGTGGCAGCACATGCGGGAATAGGATGTGGATTGTCATGGTTTGAACGGCGCAAGACAGTCTACTCCACGGGGACAGTCCGATGTGCTGGTTTTCCTTCCCGTCTGGCTTCAGCGGGGGTATCTGCCAACGGATACTCACATCGATCCGGCTTGATGGCTCGCACAGCCCCGGCCGGCCGGGATAACGTTCTGGATGATCCACAGATGCCCAACAGCCCACCGAGCTTCTACCACGTGCATCTGGTGTCCGATGCAACGGGAGAAACATTGACCGCGATCTCCAAGGCCGTCGCGGCCCAATACTCAAACCTCAAACCGATCGAGCATCTTCATCTTCTGGTGCGGACCCCACGCCAATTGAAAAGGGTTCTCCAGGAAATCGAGCAGGCTCCCGGCATCGTGCTCCATACGGTCGTCAACCAGGATCTCGTCGCCGCCATCGAGGAACGATGCCAGGAACTCAATGTTCCCGCTTATGCGGTGCTCCAGCCCGTCATGAAGGTTTTCAGCGCATTCCTGGGTACACCTCAGACACCGACTGTGGCCGGCCAGCACGTTCTTGACGCGGAGTATTTCAAGCGCATCGACGCGATGAACTTCACGCTCCAGCACGATGATGGCCGCCTTCCTGACAATCTGAATGCCACCGACATTGTGCTGTTGGGCATCTCAAGGACATCTAAAACGCCGACCAGCATTTATCTGGCACAACGGGGTTTCAAGACGACAAACCTGCCGCTGGTGCCTTCCATCCCGCTGCCTGCTGTCCTGACAGAGCCCCACAGCGCTTTCGTCGTCTGCCTTGTCGCAAGCGTGGAGAGACTGACTGAAGTCCGGCGCAATCGCGTGATGTTGATGTCAGACCGTGAACTCAGCGCCTATACCGACAGAACACAGATCGCCGAGGAGATCGCCTACTCGCGCAGAATTTCTGCCGAGCACGGGTGGCCCATTATTGACGTGACGCGCAAGTCGATTGAGGAAACAGCGGCCACGATCATTCAGATGATGCACGACCGTTCGCCGTCCCGGTCGGCGGCCCCGGTGCCGCATGGTTAAGCCGATCATACTGGCGTCGGGCAGTGCCAGCCGGAAGCATATGCTGGAAGTTGCGGGCGTGGTTTTTCACACGAAACCTGCCAGCGTCGATGAGTCGGAAATCAAGAAGCGGCTCTTGTCGCGAGATCGGGATCGGGACCCTGCCTCGCTTGCTGCGGCGCTGGCGTGCGCCAAGGCCGAAGCTGTCAGTCGGATTTGCCCGGACGCTGTGATCATTGGGTCGGATCAGGTCCTGGTTTGTGATGGGGCGATCTACTCCAAGCCGGGAACCCGTTCCTCAGCACGCCAGATGTTGCAGGATCTCAAAGGCCGCAAACATGCGTTGCATTCCAGTGTAGCGCTTGCAGAGCACGGCCAGACCACCTGGCTTGTGACCGATACAGCGTTGTTGACCATGTATGCTTTTTCGGACGCAGTCTTGGATCGTTATCTGGAGGCAGCTGGCGATGGCATTCTTGCGTGTGCCGGCGCCTATCAGATCGAAGGTGCGGGCGTCAGGCTGTTCGATCGTATCGAAGGCGATCACTTCACGATTTTGGGTATGCCGCTCATCCCGCTTCTGGCGGAACTGCGCATGAGAGGAGTTCTGCCGGCATGATCAAGGCATGCGTCATCGGCTGGCCCATCGAGCATTCGCGGTCGCCAGTCATTCATCGCTACTGGTTGGACAAATACCAGATTGACGGGAGCTACGACCGCATCGCAGTCCCGCCGGATGAACTGGCGGGTTTCCTGGGATCGCTGGCTGAACATGGCCTCGCAGGCTGCAATGTCACTGTGCCTCACAAGGAAGCGGTGTTGGGATTGGCGGATGAATTGGACGTGTCCGCTGTTGCGATCGGAGCAGCGAACACACTGTGGCTCGACCGCGGGCGCATCATGGCCTCGAATACCGACGCCTATGGTTATATGGCCTATCTTGATCGCCGCGCGCCGCAGTGGCGCGAGCGCGATGCTCCAGTGGCAATTCTCGGTGCAGGAGGTGCTGCGCGCGCCATTATCCATGGGTTTTTGGAGGCAGGCGTTGAGCGGATCGACGTGTTCAATCGCTCGCTCGACAGAGTTGCGGCGTTGAGCCGTCATTTCGGCCCGAATGTGGTGGCCCGCGCTTGGGATGAACGTCAGGCTGCGGTGCGCGGATATGGTGTCATTGTCAATACGACAACGCTCGGCATGAAGGGCAACGGTGATCCCGGGATCGACTTCAGTTCGGCGGATCCTCAGCTTATCGTCAGCGACATCGTCTATGTTCCGCTTCAGACCCCTTTTCTATTGAATGCGCAGGCGCACGGTCTGGTTGGCGTGGATGGTCTGGGCATGTTGTTGCACCAGGCAGCACCCGGCTTTGCGCGCTGGTTCGGACTAACTCCGGAGGTGACGGAGGAGCTCTACGCCATGGTTGCTGCGGATATTATAGGCGAACAGACATGCTGATTGTCGGTTTGACGGGTTCGATCGGCATGGGAAAGTCGACGGCATCGGGGTGTTTTATGGCGCGCGGTATCCCAGTTTTTGATGCCGATGCTGAGGTTCACGATCTCTATCGCAGCGAAGCAGTCGCAGCGGTCGAACACGCGTTTCCTGGCACAACCGGTGAGAACGGCGTCGATAGGGAGCGGCTCTCGCGCGTTCTTGCAGGACGGGCGGACCACTATCGCGAACTCGAGGCGATCGTGCATCCTTTGGTGCGCAGGCGTGAAAAGATGTTCTTGGATTCGTGTAACGACAAGGGCGCAGCAATTGCCGTTCTTGACGTTCCGCTGCTCTTTGAGACGCAACTTGATGGCAAAGTCGATGTCGTCGTCGTGGTCAGTGCCTCACGAGAGACGCAGCGCCAGCGGGTGTTGGAGCGGCCGGGTATGACCCCAGAAAAACTGGATGATCTGCTCGCACGGCAGATGGGTGACGGCGAAAAGCGCCAACGCGCGCATTTCGTTGTGGATACGAATGGCCCCATCGAGGGGTGCTGCCGCCAAGTTGATGCTATCACACGTGCCTTGGCGGGGCGAACGCCACGCGCCTACGCGCGATATTGGCAGCCGGCCGACTGATTGATGGTGGCCATAGCGGGAACTCGGCATCATGCTTCGCGAAATTGTGCTCGACACCGAAACCACGGGTTTCGATCATGCCAAGGGAGATCGCCTGATAGAAATTGGATGTGTGGAGCTGTTGAACCGGATTCCGACCGGGCGGGAGTTTCACAAATTCATTAATCCGCTGCGCAACGTTCCGGCGGAAGCTCAAGCCGTTCATGGCATCACGACAGAATTTCTTTTGGACAAGCCCGTGTTCGGCGATGTGGCCGACGAGTTTCTGTCCTTCATATCGGAGGATGTGCTCGTCATTCACAACGCCTCGTTCGATATTGGCTTCTTGAATTCCGAGCTGACCCGCTCGAGCAGGCCAACGATCGCAATGACGCGAGTCGTCGATACGTTGGCCTTGGCGCGCCGCAAGCATCCCGCTGGCCCTAATAGCCTGGATGCGCTCTGCAAGCGCTACGGCATCGACAACACCCTGCGCACCAAGCACGGGGCTCTGCTCGACTCACTGTTGTTGGCTGAGGTCTACATCGAGTTGCTCGGGGAACGGCAAGCTTCGCTCGGCCTGTCGGCAGGTCTCAAGGACCAGCTTAATGCTGGTGGAATACGCTCCAGCCGGCGGCAAACGCCGGTCCGGCCTGTGGGTCTACCTCAACGGCTGTCGCGAGAAGCGGAGGTGGCTCATCTCGAGTTCATCGACACGCTCGGATCGAACGTGCTTTGGAAAGCCTATCTCGGAAAGGTTTCGGATAAATCCTGAAGTCCGGCGCCTACTGCTTCTCGGCTTGTTTCGCCAGCTCCTGTTGTCGGCGCATGAACAGGGCACCGAAATCGAACGGATCAAGCCATAGCGGGGGGTATCCGCCTTCGCGTGAGACGTCGGCCACTATGCGCCGGACGAACGGAAATAGCAGAGTGGGGCAGTTGATAAGGAGGAACGGCTCGAGGTTCTGAGGCGGGATATTACTCAGCCGGAACAGTCCAGCGTAAACGATTTCCAGCACGTAGATTGTGCCGCCGCTGTGTCCGGCTTTGGCTGTGAACAGGATAGCGCTTTCGAACACATCCGTGCTCATCCGCGTGGCATCCACGTTCACCTCGAGCGTGATGCTCGGGTTTTCACCCTCCTTGATCGCAACCTTTCCAATGTTTGGGTTCTCGAAGGACAAATCCTTGATGTACTGGCCCAAGACCTGAACCTGGATGGCCGTGGCGTCCTTGCCGTCGCCGCCCGCACCTTTCGCCTCGTCCCTGGTGTCCGTCATTTTGATCTTTCGCTTCCTGGCCCCAGATTGCCTGGCGCCGGTCTAACCCCTCGGCGCGGGACCGCTAACACGCGCCAACGCCGTTCGCAAATCGTCAGTTGCGGGCCAGAGCGGCGCA
>CAZZPH010000139.1:0-7080 GCA_964655725.1 uncultured Hyphomicrobium sp. | reverse complement strand
ATGAGATCGTCGGCCTCGTAGCCGTCCTGCTCGACGGACATGACGTTGAACGCCCTGACGGCATCGCGGATCAGCGGGAACTGCGGCACGAGTTCCTCTGGCGGCGGCGGCCGGTTCGCCTTGTATTTGTCGTAGATCTTGTTGCGGAATGTCTCCCTTCCCGCATCGAACACGACAGCTATGTGGGTCGGCGCCTCTGCAGCCTTGCTTTCCTGCAGCAGCTTCCAGAGCATCGTGCAAAAGCCGTGCACGGCTCCGACAGGCAGGCCGTCCGAAGGACGTGTCAGCGGGGGCAAGGCATGAAAGGCGCGGAAGATAAAGCCCGACCCGTCGATCAGATAGACATGACTGCCTTTGACGATCGGAACGGGCTCAGCATCGGCGCGCGGCGCCTGGGCGGCGCCCGACGCGGGTGGCGACTTCGGCGTTGGATTTGGGGTGCTCATGCGCCGGCGACTATAGGCAGTTCGCCCGCGAAGGCCAGTCCCCTTTGAGCTTTCCCTTTCAGGCTTCCTGCCTGCCGCCGCCGTCCACACGCGCTGTTACAGCCGTGTACGGGACTGGAATTGGGAACGGGCGGGGCCAACGCGCGTGCGGGCCCCGCCGGCTGTCCGGTCAGGCCGCCTTGGCGATACTTGTCTGGGAGACGAGCTTTTTCAGCGCGCTCTCGAACTCCTGGCGCTGTCCCGCAGACATGCTCTGCAGCAGCATGGCATCGACGTCGCGGGCGACCGGCAGCGCTTTCTCAAGCATGCGCCGGCCCTCGGGCGTCAGCCGTACCGCATACATGCGGGCATCGCGCCGTGTGCGCCTCCGGCTCAACAGACCGCGCGCCACAAGCCTGCGCACGATGTCGGCGAGCGTGGAGCGATCAATGCCGGACACTTCGCACAATGCGGTCTGGCTCGGATCCTCCATGCCATCAACGACGGCCAGAACAACGAATTGGCGCGCGGTCAGCCCAACGTCGCCAATCGTGCGTGCAAAAAGATCCTCCGCTTGCTGACTCGCACGGTGCAGCAGATGCGTGATACTTCCTGATATCAATCGGATGGGTGCGTTCATGGTCTCGACCACGTTTCCTCGTTGCAATGATGTGTCTAAGAGAGACGCTCAGCCCTGGACGCTGGCTTGGGGTCGGGTGATGGACCCGGCGAATTGCCTAGCGACCGGCTATCAGCATTCCCTCTATCGCGATTGCCCATTTCCTGCTTGACCACACGCGACGTTTTTTGACCTGACACTCAGATGTGGTTTCATTTTTTCGGAAAATCACTATTGTAGAGCAATTGCACGCGGGTTGGACGGGCGAGATGAGAGCCGCAACTCCTTATGTCACAGCCGGCGTATTCGACGGCTTTGGAACCTTTCTAGAAAGATATGGCGTCAGCCTCGATGATGTGCTGCGGAGTGAGCGGCTGTCTGCGGATGCTTTGAAACCAACTGAGCACTACGAGCTGCCACTCCAGGTCGTCACCACAGTGTTGGAATGCGCGGCCCGCCTGACAAAACGCCCGTGCCTTGGACTGGACTGGGCCGAGGAATTCCCTGTCGGCGGTTCCGGCACGTTCGGCTATCTCGTTGCCAATGCCCGCACACTCGAAGAGGCCGTCCGCGTTATCGCGCGATACGTCTCCCTCGTCGTCCACCCTGTCCGTTGCGACCTGACAATCGATGATCGAGAGGCGGCGTTGACATGGTTCATGCCGCCGTCAATTCAGAAGCGGTCGACGCAATATGTCCTGTTTGCTGTCGGGGTTTCGGTCGTGCGCCTCAGGGCCATCGCTGGTCCCGACTGGAACCCGCTGTCGGTGGATTTGCCGTGCGCCGAAAGCTGCTGCACTACGGAAGAATACGCGTTACTCGGCCCCAACGTGCGTTTCGAAGCTGCCCATCCCCGCGTCGCGATCGGCCGGGAATGCCTTTCGCGCCGCAGCCACCATTCCGATCCGCGCCTGTTCGAGTTGATCAGGGATCTCGGCGACCGGAAACTCAAGGAGCGCGGGGCGTCGACCGATCTGGCTTTGACCATCCGCCGCGCGATCGCAGGGCGCTTGAGCACCGGCGACGTCACGCTGGAATCGATTGCCCAGGCCCTCGATTTGTCACCGCGCACGCTGCAGTCCCGACTTGCTGCTGAAAGCACCTCGTTTGAAGACATTCTCCAGCTGACGCGCCGTGAGCTGGCAGAGACCTACTTGCGCGATACGAATATGCCCCTCACCGAAATTGCTCTCGAACTGGGCTTTTCCGAGTTGTCCTCGTTCACGCGGGCCTCGCTGCGCTGGTTCAGCGCGCCACCCAGCACGATCCGTCAGCAGCTAAAGACCGCCGCATTCAGCGACCGCACGCGGTCCTGACGCGCGACCCATTTTCGCGCCAGCCCGCAGACCGTGCCAACAATCACGCTGCAGACCGGCACATTCCCCCGTTACGGGCGGCGCGCATCCGGCACACTGTCGGTCGAAGAAAAATAAGGCTTAACGTCGAGAAGCGGCGTTCCATCCACGCAATCGATGTTGCGGATCGTGAGGCGGGTGCCCTCGACGCCAACGAGGTCCACGACCGACAACCCGATCGGATTGGGCCTCACGGGAGAGCGCAGCGCGAACACGCCGCGCGGCTCAGGCGCATGCGAGGGGGCCTGCACGACCAGCGAGCGATCAGAACGGTCGAGCCAATAGAGCACGATCAGATGCGACATGAGTTCGATATCTTTGAGGCCCTCCGCGTAGCGCGGATCAAGCTCGATCGTCGCCACCACGTCGCGGCGTGCGGCCGAGTTCTTCGGGCATTCGGCGAGCGTCGTCCAAGGCGTGCGGATCTTTCCGATAAAGTAGAGCCCGGCATCGGTCTGCTCGGGCAGGGTGATGGCGCGCTCGCCGGGGCGGGGGGGTCGTTGCTCGGGCATGGGATCGGCTGACCTTGTCGGGTGGTGTTTCGGGGGCTTGGGTTCGAGGCTCGGGGGCGGACGTTGGGCTTTCAGCTACCAGCATGAGTTTGGGCCCTCAAATGGCGGGCCATGGACCAGAAGGACGCTCACGCGGGCCTCAAAGCCGCCTGAGACCGAGGCCCTCGACCGAGACGTGCGCACGCCGGGCTGGACCTCTTTACGGCGAGCCGGTTCCGTGCGCAGCACCAGCCGGCCGGCCGCCTGCGGACTGAGGCGGCCCTCAGCAGCGCGCACCTTAGCCGATCCCGCGCGCGCCTCCACCCCAATTGCCGACACCCCATTTGCGGGGCGGGGCCGGATCGGCTATCAAGGCCTCCCGCCGGCGCCAACGCGCCGCGAGCGCCCGTAGCTCAGCTGGATAGAGTGTTGGATTCCGAATCCAAAGGTCGCAGGTTCGAATCCTGCCGGGCGCGCCATTCACTGCAAGCGATTAGAACTAATTATCGCACAAGCTGTCGAACTTGCGAATGAATGCCTTTTGGAGGGCGCCGTCTCTGGAAAGGGCCTCTTCATACCACGTCACGAACTGGTCAAAGGCGTCCTGCATCTTGTTCCGGTAAACGATCTTTGTCCTGGTATCGACGGCGCTCGCGGCTGATCGATCAATCCTGATCAGCCATCCGTTTTTCGTCCGCGCCTCGTGCAGCAGCCCGCAACGAACACTGGCATAGAAGTCCTTTGCCGTTCCCGGATCGGAGAACATGACCTTGAACGGTTCACGGTTCACCAAGAAAGCGATGAACATGTCGCCGCTCTTCGCGTATTCAAACTGACCCAGTGGCGGTTGCCCGTTTTGCATGTATCGATAGGTCTTGCCCTCCAGCGTTGACGCCAGAAACTCGATAAGAGAGCAGTGGAGAGCGACGATCGCAAATCCCTCACCATCATTATCTTTCATATCTTCCAGCGCCCTGATGGGCCGAAAGTACCGCGTCTCCAGGCGCTTCTTGAAAAACTCGCAGAAGGCGGTTTTCCAGATATTGGCGTCGGCAGCGTTTTCGAGCTTGTCCCTTGTGATCTTCCAGTCAGCGACAGTCATGTCGCCCGCAATGCGCGTTTTATCCGGCAAGGTCATGAACGGACGCTCTCCATAAGTGCGAGAGCCTCTTGCCGCGCCGAACGGTCAGCTTCGGGATCGCTCTCAGACGGCACCGCCTCAATTGCCGCCACATAGTCTGCCGGGAGCTTGTGTTGTCTTGCTCCGGCCGCAACCAGTCTTGCATACCAATCGTAGGGCTTGAGATTGTCATCGATGTAACCGGCACCGGCGATATATGTGATCACATCAAGCGGACAGTCCGAACCGTTTGCGCGCGCCTGGAGATGCAAAACCCGGTCATATCCGCTTCCGGCCCCCTCGAGCCGGTCAAGCGTTGGCAGGTCGCTTTCATCAAGATCGAACACGACACCGTAAACGCGGCTCCCTTCCTGGTCGCAGGGATACATCGTCGCCTTGGCCGATCCGTCCTTGCTCTTCTTGCTAAAGGCGAGCATGTAGCCGTCAATTGTCGCTGTACACCTCACCTTGGCGGACTTGCAGCGCGCTTGCAGGCGCTCAGTCAGCATGTTGGAACCGTAAGCAAAGTAATGAATCACTGTCATGTGATGAGCCTAACACGCATGACAGGGGCGTGTACCTCCCGTCATCGGCGGATGAAATACGCAGTGCAAACAATTACATAGCAGTTCCCAGTTTCATCCTCTCCGGCGCGCCACTGATTGTCTCACGCCGATGCTCGCAGCGCTCGCCGGCTCCAACGGGGCGGGCTCTTCGAGTGGCACCCCTTGGGTGCTGGAACGCTGCGCGTTCGAAGGTGCTCCTTCGACGTCCGCAATTGATTGTCTCACGCCGATGCGGGCACCCGCACCCATGCCCATGACAGGCATGTCCCAGGCCAGCCGGATCAGCGGCGCTTCCTGCCCCGCCGTTGTCGACCGCTGAACCGGGAAACCGATCCGCTCCGGTTGCCGGAGAGAGCGCGCGCCTCAGCGCCGGTCGCGTGGCTTGTCGTTACCCCCGCCCATCATATTGGACTGGGCCTCCATCCAGGAGGAAAGCGCCTGCTGCCAGCTCTTCTGCCACATATCCGCGGCCTGCATCCAGAACTGCAGCGGCGCCGTGGACATGTTTCCAAAGTCCATGCCGCCCATCTGGCCCATGTTCGGCATGCCCGGGAACTGGGGCATGTTCTGCATCATCGCGCCCATGTCGAAGGCGGGGAACTGCGGCCCGCCCGGAGCGGCGCCGGGGAAGTTGAACGCCGCCGGGTTCTTGACCTGCTGCTCCCACAGATCCATGACCTGATCCATCATCTGCAGCTGCATGCGCGAGGCCTGCTGCATCTGCTGGCGCGTTAGATCGACGAGTTCCGGCGGCCAGCCCATGGCCTTGGCCGCCGTGCCCATTTTGTCGAAAACGCGGTCGGAGTGCTTGTCGGCGGCATTGGCCACTTCCGAGCGCCACGTCAGCATGGCGTCAAATGCACCCGTCAGCGAGGAGCGGACCTCCTCGTTGAGACCGGCGGCGCCCAGCGCCTCGGTGAAACCCTTGCTCCGCGAACCGGTGCTGCTCGTGGCCATCTCCAACCTCCAGGGATACGTGTGTCAGTCGGCTCTATTCTGGCACAGGGCACTGGCCCATGCCAGCGGCGCAAATCCCCGCATCCACCTCACCCGCCCGCGCCAAGGCTCTCCTAACCGGCATTGTGCCCTGAATATGACCCCTGCGGCGGCTTGGCAGGACCCGGCGAAGCCCCTTTTTCCGATGTTGATCAGGTGCTATCAGCCGCGGATGACCGATACCTCCCTGATCCGCAACTTCTCCATCATCGCCCACATCGACCACGGCAAATCCACGCTGTCGGACCGGCTGATCCAGCTGTGCGGCAACGTCTCCGACCGTGAGATGAAGGCTCAGATCCTCGACAGCATGGAGATCGAGCGCGAGCGGGGCATCACCATCAAGGCCCAGACGGTGCGCCTCGACTACAAGGCGAAGGATGGCAAGACCTATCAGCTGAACCTGATGGACACGCCCGGCCACGTCGATTTCGCCTATGAAGTCTCCCGTTCGCTCGCAGCGTGCGAGGGCGCCATTCTGGTCGTTGATGCGAGCCAGGGTGTTGAGGCCCAGACACTCGCCAACGTCTATCAGGCGATCGACAACAACCTGGAGATCCTGCCGGTCCTGAACAAGATCGACCTGCCCTCCGCCGATGAGGACCGCGTCAAATCTCAGATCGAGGACGTGATCGGCATCGATGCCACGGATGCCATCGGCGTCTCTGCCAAGACCGGCCTTAACGTTGCCGCCGTCCTGGACGCCATCGTCGAGCGCCTGCCCCCTCCAGTCGGAGATGCCAGAAAGCCGCTCAAGGCCATGCTGATCGATAGCTGGTATGATGCCTACCTGGGCGTCGTTGTGCTGGTGCGGGTCATCGACGGCGTCTTAAAGAAAGGCCAGCGCGTCAAGATGATGTCCACCGGCGCCAGCTATCAGGTGGAGCGCGTCGGCATTTTCCGGCCCAAGCAGGAAATGCTGGCGGAGCTTGGCCCCGGCGAGGTCGGCTTTCTGACCGCGGCCATCAAGGAGGTTGCCGACACCCGCGTCGGCGACACGATCACGGATGAGAAGTCCCCGACGTCGGAGCCCCTGCCCGGCTTCAAGCCGGCCCAGCCTGTCGTCTTTTGCGGCCTCTTTCCCATCGACGCAGCCGATTTCGAGGATCTGCGCGAGGCGATGGGGAAGCTGCGCCTCAATGATGCGAGCTTTTCATTCGAAATGGAAAGTTCCGCGGCCCTCGGCTTCGGCTTCCGCTGCGGATTTCTTGGACTGTTGCATCTGGAGATCATCACCGAACGTCTGGTACGCGAGTTCAACCTCGATCTCATCACCACCGCGCCCTCCGTCATCTATCACCTTCACATGACCGACGGCACGATGATCGAGATGCACAACCCGGCCGATATGCCCGAAACGATGAAGATCGACCGCATCGAGGAACCATGGATCGAGGCGACCATCCTGGTACCCGACGAGCATCTGGGCGCGGTCCTGAAACTCTGCCAGGACCGGCGCGGTCGACAGAAGCAGCTCACTTACGTCGGCGCACGCGCCATGCTCGTCT
>CAZZPH010000138.1:0-7104 GCA_964655725.1 uncultured Hyphomicrobium sp. | reverse complement strand
TTCAGCCGGACGAAGGTGGGAACGACGTGTTCGTTCACATTTCCGCGGTTGAGCGCGCCGGCCTGACTTCGCTCCGCGAAGGTCAGAAGGTTTCCTTCGAGACCGAGCGTGGCCGCAACGGCAAAATCGCTGCGATCAACCTGCGCCCTCTCTAAAAGAGTGGCAACAGCGCCGCAGAATGCTTGGGGAGCAGATCGCATCTGCTCCCCATTGCACTTGGGCGGACTGATCGATGCTCTCGCAAGCTGAAGGACCCCTATGGCAAAAGAAGAGATGCTCGAGTTCGAGGGCGTAGTCGTGGAAGTGTTGCCCGACGCACGCTGCCGCGTGAAACTCGACAATGGGCATGAGGTGATCGCCTACACCTCCGGCCGAATGAAGAAGAACAGGATTCGCATCTTGGCCGGCGACAAGGTCACGATTGAGATGACCCCCTATGATCTGACGAAAGGCCGGATCAATTTCCGGCACAAAGATGCCCGTTCTGGCCCGCCTCCCGCAGGTGGCAGCGGACCTCCCGGCGGCTTCCGCCGGCGCTGAATTCCGTTCTGGCCGCGATCGGGGCCAACGGCCTGCGGCAGCATTGTAGGACGCCGCTGCCGATCATTTCATAAGACCCGCTGAACCGAAGTGCGAAGCTGTCATGTTCCGGTTGTGGGACGTTCAGAAGACGCGATGCGGGAAATAGCGTGTCAATAATTCATCGAAGCGCCCGTTGGACTTCAGCTTGCGCAGGGCGGCGTTGATCAGGTTCCTGATCTGTGGGTCGTTGCGAGGAACGGCGACCGCCATCCCGTCACCGAAAAAGGCAGCTTCGAGGTAAGGTCCGCCGCGCAGGTCGCAGCAGTTGCGTGACAGCGAACCGTTGATCCAGAGCGCAAGCCCGATTCCGTCGTCAAATACGAAGTCCGCCTTGCCCTGCTGCAGCGCTTCGCGGGCAAGTTCCGCGGATTCGAAGGCCATGACACGGCTGTCGCGGAAGTGCGCGCGCACGAATGCTTCATGGGGTGTTCCCTGAGCGACGGCAATCGTTCGCCCGTCGAGGGATTCAGGTGACACCGGGGCCTGGGGCGTGCTGGTCAGCGCCGCAAAGCGTCCGGGGGTGAAAAAGTACCGGTCGGTGAAATCAACTCCTGCGAGTGCGCTTGCCGTGACGGCATGACCCGCGATCACTGCGTCGGCATCGCCGCGTTTCAAGGCCAGGAGTAGCTCGTCCCAGGGGCGAACCTTGATATCGCAGGCTGCACCGAGCTCGGCACAGATCGCGCGCGCCAGATCGACGTTGAAGCCGCCCAGAACACCTTCGTCGTCCAGGTAATTGAAGGGTGGGAACTCCCCTTCCGTCAGGAATCGGATGACAACGCGTCGGGGGTTGTCACCCGCCGGTGCCTCGATACGATCTTCTGCACTCTGCGCCCTGGCCGGATCGATTGCCGGAGCCACTGCAACCGCCGTGAACAGCACGGCTGCCGCCGTCCAGCGCATGAGCGATGAGACAACCTGCGAGCGTCCATCGAGCGCGGTTCTGCAAGATCTCAACGGCCTTCGCGGGTCTTGGAAATCGTCAATTTGGGGCTGCATGGCTTTATTGCTCTGCACGAATAGTCACTATTCAACACATCAGATTGACGTCATCATGGGCGCGTTCGTGATCATCTCTGCCGGCGTGTAGGGTTGCTAAGTCGGCGTTCTGATCATGTTCCGTATGTTGCTTCTGTCGCTGTAGTGTCCCCCTTGTCAAATCCTCTTCGTGTTTCCGTTGTGGAGTTGGGGAGCGCCGCGCCCGGTAAGGCAGCCATCTGGCCTGAGTACCCGGCAGCACAGGACGGTGGCGGTTTGGCGTCCGATTGGGCGGAACGGCTGCGCATTGAACAGCCCGACAAGTCTGCCGGCCAGCCGATGTGGCTCTGGCAAAAAGTAACGCTCGCGGGAGCAGCCGTTCTGCTGGCAACGGCCATTGTGCTCGACGCGGACGCAGCATCGCGCGTGGTCCTCGGGCTTGCCAGTCCGATTTTTGCGTGTGTCATCCTGTTGCGTGCTGCCGCTCTGGTGAACGCCATTGCGGACCGGCGTGGGGACAACGCTGTCAAACCCAGCGAAGAAGAAGTTGAGGCGACCAACCCCCGTGACACGCACGCCTCGCTTCTACCCTTCTACACAGTTCTCGTCCCTCTGTTCCGGGAGACGCCCGCGGTCCCTGGTCTCGTCGAGGCGCTCGATGCGCTGGATTGGCCGCGCGACCGCATTGAGATCCTGTTCCTGACAGAGGCGTGCGACGACGACACTCGACGCGCCCTGATCGACGCCATTGACCCCGGTGTGATGCGTGTTTTGACCGTTCCTGAAGGACAGCCGCGCACGAAGCCCCGCGCCCTCACCTATGGACTGATGCATTCGCGCGGCGAACTTCTGGTGGTTTACGATGCAGAGGATCTGCCGGAGCCCGACCAGTTGAAGCGTGCGTTCGTAAGCCTCAGTGCGCCGGATCGCCAGGTCGGGTGCGTTCAAGCCCGTCTCAACGTCTACAACGCTGGACAGAGTTGGTTCTCGCGCCAGTTTGCTATTGAATATACCTCGCTGTTCGATGCCATGCTCCCTGCTTTCCAGCGTTTGGGCTTGGCGCTGCCACTCGGTGGAACGTCCAATCATTTCCGGACCGAGGCGCTGCGGGATGTCGGGGGCTGGGATCCCTACAATGTCACGGAAGACGCCGATCTGGGCTTTCGGCTGGCGCGATCCGGCTGGCATGTCGAGGTGCTGGACTCGACCACATGGGAGGAAGCGCCGGAGAATTTGTCCGTTTGGTTTGGTCAGCGTGTGAGGTGGCTCAAGGGCTGGATGCAGACCTACCTTGTGCATATGCGCCGGCCTGTAGTGCTTTATCGCGAACTCGGCGCGTGGGCGTTCTTTGGCTTCAATCTCTTGTTGGGTGGGCTCATCCTGTCGGCCTTCATCCATCCCTGGGTCTATCTGATCGCGGCGATCTGGCTTGTCGCACCGTCGGGGGGAGTTGCGCTGTCGTTTCCGCAGGATTGGTCGGGCATTCTGTGGTGGTTCGGGGCCGGCAATCTGCTGGCCGCCTACATCACCGGCATGTGGCTTGGTTGGATCACGATGTGCCGCCGCGGCAGGAGAGCGCTGGCGTGGAATGTCGTGATGATCCCGTTCTACTGGCTGTTGATTTCGCTGGCAGCCTACCGGGCCGCGGCCCAACTCGTCACCGCACCGTACTGGTGGGAAAAGACGCCTCATCGGGGCGCACAGGCCATGCGCGGGAGCTGCGGTTAAGCGACAAGTGACCAACCCATGTTATCGTAAAGAAGCTGGGGCCGATCGCGGGGCGACCAGAGCGCGTGAACGGCGCCGGGGCGACCTGAGCGGGGCCAACCTGTCGTTGACCGCCCGTAGGAAACTGCTGCAGATAGCGGGGTCTGGTCGCCCCGGGGTGTGCCGTTTCGTGCTGCCCGGCCTGTAATCGGGCTTTGAATTTCAACAGGAACACTGAGACATGGCTGAGCCCCGCATTCACCTCCACAAGGGCGATCTGGCGGCCGGCATCGATTTCGGCCGCAGCGTTGCAATCGACACCGAGACACTCGGGCTCAATCCGCATCGCGACCGGCTATGCCTGGTGCAACTTTCGGACGGTGATGGACAAGCCCATCTCGTTCAGATCGATCGCGACACCCCTCGCGCTCCCCGGCTCGCAGCGCTGCTGGCCGATCCAGGTGTGCTGAAGATCTTCCATTTCGCCAGGTTCGATGTCGCGGTGCTCGAGCAGAATCTCGGCGTTGTGACCACACCCGTTTACTGCACCAAGATCGCATCCAAGCTGGTGCGCACGTATACTGACCGGCATGGGCTCAAGGACCTCGTTTCCGAGTTGCTCGGGATCGAGCTGTCCAAACAGCAGCAAAGCTCGGATTGGGGCGCTGACACGTTGACGGATCAACAATTGGCCTACGCGGCCTCGGACGTTCTGCACTTGCATGCAGTGAAGGAACGGCTTGACCAGATGCTGGACCGGGAGGCGCGGCGGGAGCTGGCCGATGCCGCATTCCGCTTCCTGCCGGTCAGGGCTCGTCTCGATCTGGCCGGGTTCGGCGATGTGGACATCTTCGCACATTGACGGCGACGAGCCCGGCGAGCACAGGGTCAATCACGCCAAAGCTGGTTTTTTGTAGACTCGTGCCGCATGGGGTGTGGGTGGGTGAAGTCCCAATCTCACCCCATTTGATGCCCAGAGTCGGATGGCCCGGAGACTTGATGCTCAGATTCGGGCAGTCCACCGCACCTGCAGCCGGGGACACGCGGGAAGCCTATGGTTACGATTTCGGATTTCGAACCCCGTCTCAACGGCCTCAGCCCTGCAGGAGGCTCTGGTAGCGCCCAACAGGTTCGTCTGGAGGGGTTTCGCCGGGCACGCCGGCACTCCCGTGCGGTGAGGCTCCTGCGCCTTGCCCTGCCGCTCATGTGTGTTGCGATTGTCGGGTTCTATGGGTTCGCCGTGCTCCACCAAGCGGGTCTCGTCGAGGGCTTGCCCAAGGTGAACATGCCTCGGATCACGCCCGCGGACCTGACCATGCACAACCCTCACTATGAGGGAGAAACCGACAGCGGCGGCACCTATCGGGTTTCGGCAAAGACGGCGCGCCAGGAACTGGGCAAGTCAACGATCATCAGCCTGACCTCAATTGATGGGGATATGCTGGAGGCCAATAAGACCCGCACTGTCCTGACAGCGACCAGCGGCACGTTCGATACCAAGACCAATGTGCTCGTCCTGCAAGAACAGATCGACATCGTGTCGGACGACGGCATGAAGGCGAAGCTCAAGAGTGCGACCGTGCGCACGAAGGAAGGTCTGATTACGAGCGAGGAGCCGGTCGCGGTTGCATTTCCAGCCGGGACCGTCAGCTCGAAGAAGCTGCGGATTCTTCAAAAAGAGCGCGAGGTGACATTCAATCAGTCTGTGGTCGCCAATCTGAAGCCGGCAGCGCCCAAGGCAGAGTCCGGCAGCATGGAGGCGGGCGTATCGCCGGCCAGTGAGGCAGAGAAGCTGTTTGGCGCATCCGACAAGCCTGTGAAGGTTACATCGAGCCGCCTCGACATCAAGGACGCCGAGCAGACCGCGATCTTCACGGGCAAAGTGCGGGCATTTCAGGATGGATCGTCCATGACGACACCCGAGATGCTGGTTCACTACGAAGGAGCGGCCCGTGATGCTGCGTCGGGAGAACGCGAAAGCGCGGATGCGAGAACCGGCGGTGGCAAGGTCAAACGCATTCTGGCCAAGGGTCCCGTTGAAATGCGGCGCGGCGCTGGTGAGCGCGTAACGGCCGAAGCGGCGGTTTTCGATGCGGAGAACGAGACCGCGCTGCTTGATGGCAAGGTCGTCATGACGGCATTGCCGGACCGGCGTGCAACCGGCGATCGCGCCGAGATCGACCAGCGTTCCGATACGCTGCTTCTGACCGGCAACGTATTTGTCGCCCAGGGCGAGAATGAACTCAAAGGCCGCAGGCTGCATATCGATCGCAAGTCCGGGCATACCAGCCTGACGTCGCCGCCAATGCAAGGTGAAGGCCCCGGCCGCATCTCGGCCCGCCTTGTCCAAGGTGAAAGCGCCGCATCAGCAAAGAAGCCAGGGTCGTCCGGACCGGCTGAGAAGCCGCCCCAGAACGTGGCGAATATCACCAGCTTCCGGTCCGAGCCGGGCACACCGCTCGACATCGAGGCCGATGCTCTCGATGTTGACGACAACAGTCGTATCGCGATCTTTCGCGGTTCGGTCAAAGCCCGACAGGGCACGATGATTATGCAATCGTCCGAGATCAAAGCTCACTACTCGGGATCAGCACGTCTTGCTGATGTCACCGATGTGAAGCCAGAAGCGTCCCGATCAGGCGGCATGCCAACCGGTAACGCGGCGGGAGGCACGGAGTTGACGCGGGTTGAAGCGAGCGGCGATGTCGAGATCACTAGTGCAGATGGCCGCAAAGTAACCGGAGACTGGGCGACCTTCGATGCGAAGTCGAATACCATCGTTGTCGGTGGGGAAGTCGGCCTGACACAGGGCAGCTCGCTGGTGCGCGGACAGCGCTTGAAGATCGATCTCAATACCGGGCAAAGCACGATCGATACCACCGCCCCCAAAGTCGCAGCCGAGCCCGCGGGGGGTGGGTGGCGCGTGGAAGATGCCGCGAGCGCAGAAGCAGGGTCGAAGGGGGATCGCCCCAGTGCGATCTTCTTCCCCAACGAGGTGAGGAATGCTACGCCCAACCAGAAGCCAGCCCAGAAGCCAGCTGTCAGTGAGAGTGGCGAAGCGTCGGGATGGAATTCGCAATCCCTCCCGGCCGAGCCCCGTTGAGAATGGTCCCAGGCAGGTCTTGGCCAAGTCGTCAGTCGCGTCAATATCATTCAACTGATTGTTCAGGGTACCAGGCGTGAAGCTGCCATCACTATCGGGATTTCTGGGGGGACGGACATCTGCAGGGCGAACTGCAGGGAAAGGTGCGCTCGCTGGCCAGCAGGCAATCCTCCACAATGGACCTGGGCCGCGGGATGACTTCGTCGATCCCTCAATTGGTGGAGACGGCTGGCTGACGGCCGTTGAGGTCCAGAAGAGCTATCGCACGCGCAAGGTCGTCAAAGGCGTCAGCCTCGCGGTTGGCCGTGGCGAGTCCGTGGGACTTCTGGGTCCCAACGGCGCCGGCAAAACCACAGTGTTCTACATGATTACCGGGCTTGTATCCGCCGATAGCGGTCGCATCACCATCGACGGCCGCGATGTCACGCAGCTGCCGATGTATCGCAGAGCCAGGCTCGGCATCGGCTATCTCCCCCAGGAAGCGTCCATCTTCCGGGGGTTGACCGTTGAGCAGAACATCATGGCGATCCTGGAGCTGGTCGAGCCGGACCGTAAGAAGCGCAAGGAACAGCTTGACAGCCTGCTGGAGGAGTTCCGCATCACGCGACTGCGCAAATCTCCCTCTATTGCGCTGTCAGGTGGCGAGCGCCGCCGTTGCGAAATCGCACGGGCACTGGCATCACGCCCCTCGTTCATCCTTTTGGATGAACCTTTCGCCGGCATTGACCCTATTG
>CAZZPH010000137.1:0-7126 GCA_964655725.1 uncultured Hyphomicrobium sp. | reverse complement strand
GTCCTTGGCAAGTGTGTTGGTGATCAGCGTGAATAGCCGGCTGTTGTCGGCGAAGACCCGCGCCAGGGCTTCGGCGGCGGCCCGGCGCCTCGGCTCACGGGGATCGGACAGTAGATTGAGTGTCGGCTCCAAGGCGAGCGGCGCGCTCTCGCCATCGACGCTAAAGCGCAGTGCCGTCATCGTCTCGGTGAAAAGACGGGCGAAGGCTCCTCGCGACGTCTGTCCCTTCTCGGTGAAGAGCCGCTCTAGCTTCTCATCGAGCTGGTAGGGCTTTTCGCGCCTCAGATCGTCAAGCCAGGGCTTGTAGCGCGCGAGCGCGGGCGCCTTGACGGCCTCGGCCAATACGGCGTCGTCGATGGCGTTGAGTTCCAGCTCCAGGAAGATCAATTCGGTGCCGATGCGCGTGAGTGCCTCGTTGATGTCGCCGTAGAACTTCGCTCGCGCCGGATCGGCCTGGTCGGCATAATAGTAGAGCCCGGCATACGAGGCGAGTTTGCCCATGAGATCGGACAGCGCCTCGTAGGCGATAACGACGTCGGCCAATGCTGTGCCATCTTTGGCGATCTCGGCCAGCCGCCCCTTGCAATGCTCGGTCAACGTCTGAGTATCGCGCTCCGCGCGCGCAAGATCGCGTTGAACCTCGGGCGCCTCGGGGCTGGCGTACAGATCGGAGAGATCCCATTCGGGCATGGGGCCGAGGCTCGACGAAGCGGTCGCGGCGGCAGTCGATGGGGCGGTGTCTTGCATGAAATCCTCGAAATGCTGGGGAGGGCTGCTGGCGCGATGGGCGCTCCCGGGCGCTCCCGGGTGATGATCCTGCTGCTCAGTTAGTCGGCTGTTCGGGACGCGGCAAGTGCGGCGTGCGTGAAACTCTGCGCGGTTTCACGACGCACGTCTTAGGCCCGGCTCAACCATGGCGGCATAGATCAGTGGTGGGACTATTGATGTTAAAGGGCGTTCTTGGGAAAATGTGAGAAGTCGAAACAAAATTGAGGTGACACATTGGACCACAGTATCTTCGAACAATTCTTTTTTGTCATTTTCGGGGGCATGCTGCTCCTCCTCGTCTATTTTTATCTCCGCTACAGGCGCCGGCTCGCCTTCATCGATGGCTATAAATGGCCGCCCGGCGCGATGGGTGTCGCGCGCCGATCGCTCCCGCAGATCACCGCCTCCGACGAAGTCAAGATCGGCTCCGGGCTCAAGCAGTTTTTCCGTGCCCATCTGCGGAGTGGTCTGCGGCACGTCGAGATGCCGTCGATGGCCGCAGGTTACCTCTGGCATGCGTTCAGTCTCGATCAGCGGGCCTATGATGCCTTCTGCAAGCGCGCCTTCGGGAAGGTCCTGCCCTACAGTCCACCGGCTGTTCTGGCGACCGGCGCGCATGTGACCAACGAAGGGTTGAGGCGCGTGTGGTGGCGAGCGTGCAAAGAAGAGAAAATCAATCCCCTGTCTCCCGCGGCGTTGCCGGCTCTGTTCCAACTGGATGGAGACCTGAGGGTCCCTGGAGGTTATCGCTACGCAACAAACAGGGCGGCTGCGCGCACGAGCGACAGCGTGGGCGGGGATGGCGGGGATTGGCAATTCGGTATCGAATTCACCTTTACCTCATTTGACGGCACCACGAAGGGGCTTGGCGAGGGCGACGGCAGCGGAGACGGAGACGGGAGTGGAGACGGGGGTGGAGACGGCGGGGGCGATTGACGCTGCCAAAAAAGCGTCAAGGTGAGCAATAGCGCAACCTCCTGTTTACTGTTGTCGGGCAATCTCGGGCCGTTGTGCCGAGTGGTCGGTGGCGGGATGTCTCGATCTGAGACGAATGAGGGGATCTCTCAGCCGCGGACCTCGAGTTGAGTTCGAGTAGAGTACGAGTGCCCTATGGCCAAGCGTGTCCTTGTCGTCGATGACGATCCCGTCCAGCGCCGTCTCCTTGAGGAGATGATCAAGCGTCTGGGTTTTGAAACCCGCACCACAAATTCCGGCGAGCAGGCCATCCAGATTCTGGAGGGCCCCGATCGGGCGACCATTTCGCTCGTTCTGCTCGACCTCGTCATGCCCGGCGTGGATGGCATGGCCGTTCTGGAACGTATCGGGCAGAAGCCCGGTATTCCTCCGATCATTGTCCAGACGGCCCACGGCTCGATCGATGCTGCCATCAGCGCGATCAAGGCCGGCGCGGCTGACTTCGTGATCAAGCCGGCGTCGCCGGAACGGCTCGACATTTCGATGAAAACGGCCCTCAAGATCGAGGCGCTGTCGGGCGAAATCAACCGCATCAAGAAGACGGTGGAAGGTACGCTCACCTTCGACGATCTCATCATCCGCGGGGAAGCCATGGCGCGCGTCATCGCGCTGGGCAAGCGTGCGGCCAGCTCCAATATTCCGGTGCTCATCGAAGGCGAGTCGGGTGTCGGCAAGGAACTCATCGCACGTGCGATCCAGGGCGAGAGCGAGCGCGCCGGACGCCCCTTTGTGACCGTCAACTGCGGTGCGATCCCGGAAAACCTCGTCGAGTCGATCCTGTTCGGCCATGAGAAGGGCTCCTTTACCGGCGCGTCCGACCGGCGCATCGGCAAGTTTCAGGAAGCGGATGGCGGTACGCTGTTCCTTGATGAAGTGGGCGAGTTGCCGCTCGACGCTCAGGTCAAGCTTTTGCGTGCGCTTCAGGAAGGCGAGATCGACCCCGTTGGCGCCAAGCGTCCGGTCAAAGTCAACTTCCGTCTCATCTCTGCGACCAACCGCGACATGATCCAGTTGGTCAAGGATGGCAAGTTCCGCGAGGATCTGTACTATCGGCTGAACGTCTTCCCGATCTGGGTGCCGCCGCTTCGCGAACGCATCGAAGATGTGCCTGAGCTGGCTCAGCACTTCATTGCGCGGTTTGCCGCCGAGGAAGGCAAGCGCATCTCGGGACTATCGGGCGAAGCTCTGCGGATGCTTCAGGGCTATACATGGCCGGGCAACGTGCGCCAGCTCGAGAACGCTCTGTTCCGCGCCGTGGTGCTCTCCGATCGCTCGGAACTCACGATCAATGAGTTCCCCCAGATTGCAGCGCACGTTCAAGGCTTCGATGCTGAGATCCCGCCGGCACCCGCCGAGCCGGAGCGGCGTCCCATCTACACCGGGCCAGCGCTTCTGGGTGCGGAGGATCGCATTCCTCAGACGGTTGAAGTTCGCGCAGGTGGCGGCAACGGATCTCTGGGGATTCCCGCTGTCGATGCGGCGGGAGATATCCGGCCGCTGGAAGCGATTGAGGCCGATATGATCAGGCTCGCCTTGGGGCGCTACCGGGGTCATATGACCGAGGTCGCCAAACGCTTGAACATCGGCCGATCCACGCTCTATCGCAAGATGCAGGAATATGGGCTGGAACCGCGGGTAAACTGACATCGCCCCGCACTTCAGTCTCCAGGTTCTCCGGTTGGACGTCCAGCCCTTCGTCCAACCCCAGACGGCCCGGGTCACTCCGGGCCGTCTCCCTTTTGCAAGGGTCCTGCTGTTGCCATGGTCCTGCCGCGGCGGGCAGGGGAGGGCCCGAAGACTGGGCTGGACCCCTGGAATGCAGGCGGAACCGTTCATAGGTTTAGATTGACGGTGGAGACGGGCGGGGATAGGCCGTTTCGCAGTGCACACACGGCGGAGCCAGCGAGGTCGTACAGCCATGTCGCCGACACGGATTCAAAGCTCTGCAAACGTTGGCGCTGCCGCGGTTCGGGAGCGCCAGGCCAGCCCCTCGCACGGGGACGATCCAATCTGGACGCAGGTTCTGAGAGAAGCTCAGGAAGCCATGAGCTCGGAGCCCGCGCTCACCGGCTTCATCTTTGCGACGGTTGTCAATCATAGCCGCCTGGAGGACGCGATCGCCCATCGGGTCGCGCAGCGCCTCAACCATTCCGACGTTGATGCCGGCCTCATCCTGCAGACGTTCCAGGGCGTGCTCGCATCCCAGCCCGACATCGCCGCGGCCATTCGCGCCGATCTCTCAGCCGTGTTCGATCGCGATCCCGCCTGCAGCCGCTATCTGGAGCCGATCCTGTTCTTCAAGGGCTTCCATGCACTCGTGACATATCGTTTCGCGCATGAGTTGTGGCGCCAGGGGCGGCGCGATTTTGCCCTCTATCTGCAGAGCCAATCCTCCAAGCTTTTCTCGACGGACATTCATCCCGCCGCCCGGTTCGGTCGTGGCATCATGCTCGATCATGCGACCGGTTTTGTGGTCGGCGAGACGGCCGTGGTCGGGGACAACTGTTCGTTCCTGCATGCGGTGACCCTGGGCGGCAGCGGGAAGGCCACGGGCGATCGGCACCCCAAGATCGGAGCCGGCGTTTTGATCGGCGCAGGGGCCAAGGTGCTGGGCAATATTCACGTCGGCAATTGCGCACTCATCGCGGCAGGCAGTGTGGTGCTGGCGGATGTGCCCCCCAACATGACAGTTGCCGGTGTGCCGGCACGTATCGTGGGACGGGCCGCATGTGCGGAACCCGCGCGAACCATGGATCAGATGATCGGTCCTGATGACTACAGCGGGCTTTAGCGCGATCGCGTCACCTGGCTGAATTCGGGCCCGCTGCGACGGTTTTAATCGGAGGAAAATGTGAAGAAGGACGAAATCACCCGCCTGGAGGGCTACCTGCGTAAGACGTTCGGAACACCAAATCTGAGCGTGCGGGCGCGTCCCAAGAAGGACGACAGTGCGGAGGTTTATATCGGCGAAGATTTCATCGCAGTCCTGTTCCGTGAGGATGAAGACGGGGAGGTCTCCTACCAGTTCCAGATGGCCATCCTCGACGTCGATCTCGAAGACGCATGAGGCCGGGGGCTCAGAGATGACGATCTACCGGCTGGGCGAGTTCGAGGTGGAGACGCCGGACTCAGGCGAGTTCTGGGTCGCGCCTAATGCAACGGTGCTCGGCAAGGTTGCGCTGTGCGAAGACGCCAGCGTGTGGTTCTCAGCCGTGCTCCGAGGCGACAATGAGCTTATTCGCATCGGGGCGCGATCGAATGTTCAGGATGGATGCGTGCTCCATACTGACCCCGGCTTCCCCCTCGACATCGGCGCGGATTGCACCATCGGTCACATGGTGATGCTCCATGGGTGCACGATCGGTGCGGGCAGCTTGATCGGCATCGGATCGATTGTGCTCAATGGTGCCCGCATTGGCGAAGGCTGCCTCATCGGCGCAAACAGTCTGATCACCGAAGGCAAAGAAATTCCGCCACGATCCATGGTGCTCGGATCACCCGGCAAGGTCGTGCGGCAACTGAGCGAAGACGAGGCTGAACGCCTGAAGGCCAGTGCTGGGCGCTATGTCGCCAATTGGCGGCGATACAGGTCTGCTTTGGCCGCGCAACGTGGAGCGCTGGTTGCCTCCCCGGGCTGATCCGGCAAGATGAACACGAAACGAAAATCGAGCCGGATCGTCACTCCGGCTCGAGGCTGGACCCGGTTGGCGTGTGCCAGGGAAGGCAGGGGAGGGTGCTGCGGGCCTATGGTGTGAGACGCGCCACGGATCAGCGGTCGTCCTGCACTCCGGCGAGGGCAGCCGGCACGCCTCCGTCTTGCGGATCGAGCGAAACCCACACGCGCGGGTCAAGATAGGACTGGCGCATGATGAACTGATACGTCGATTGGGTCCAAAGGCGCACGTCGTCACTCTTGTTATCGAGGATGAAATCGCCCTGGCTCGTGCGCGCGGTCAGCACCGCGTGACCCTCGCCTTTCTCGTCGCGTACCACCGTCATCAGGAGCGAACTTGAGGGCCAGCCGCGACCGATGAGGATCTTTTGCTTGAGGAGCGCGTAATCCTCGCAATCGCCCTTCTCGCCTGGATAGGTCCAGTGCTCACTGATGCCGTAGATTTCCAAGTCGGTGGCCGGTTCGACCGAATGATTGACGAGGCGGTTCACTTCGTCGAGGTCGCTCAGCCGTTCCGGTGTTGCGGTCAATCGCAAGCTCGGGCCGGCACCGCGGCAGGCGGCCGGGTTCTGTTCGCAGAAGCGAACGAAACCGTAAGGAGGCTGGGATGAGCCAAACACCCGCATAAAGGGTGATCGCGCCTCGAACGCCTTGTGAGCGGCGATGGGCTCCGCGACGGCGCCCGATCCCAGAACTGCGCCGAGCACGGCGCTCGCCATAGCCACTGTTACGCACTTCATGCCACAACCCCGTACTGATCCAGTCACTATAGCGCAGAAAGGTCGTTGTTCCCTCAACTCGAAGCGTGACCTTTGAGATAAATTCGAACGGTCTCCTGGAGCCTCACCGTCCATCACTTCAGGTTCACAAGAAGTGCTTTCTGAGGGCCTCCGGCTCCTGGATGTCGATAAATTCTACGCCGATGCCGTGATCGTGGTGGCGCATCACCCGGCCACGCAGTTTGCCGATCAAAACTTCCGTGCCGATCAGTGGACGCACCTCGGTTGCCACGGACGCACCCGACAAGGAAACGTCCAGAAGACGGCACTGCTGGGTGATCTCGTCACTCAGCCGCACAGCCACTGTCTTGTCACCCAAGACGAAACGTTCATGGCGGCGCTGGTCGAGAGCGGCCATGACGTCGCGATTGAGCAGCCATGTCAGTTGGGCGGCGAGCTTTTCGCGCTTGTGGGCCGTTATGGCGAATTTGAGAGCAAAGCCGCCATCGAACACCCGGACAACATGCCCTTCCAGGCCGCCCAGATGATCGAGGTAGACCACGATTTTTTCGCCATTTCCGACCACGACCGGAGACATCAACGCCGCGCCGCCGACCGAAACGTCGTTGAGTTTGCATGGGTATTCGTGGCGATTGGCGCGCATGAAGCGGCCGAGCAGTGGAATGGCGACGCGCCGATGCCGTCGCCGGTCGGTGGAGACGCGCGCGCCAGGTTGTGCGGTGTTGTGCTCAACGGCGGAAGATGAAACCTTCATCGAATTGACCCGGCCAAAAGGAGAAAATTTGCCGCCAGTCGTGGCTCCGTTTTGCGGTGACGGCCATCGCAGCGGGCTCGATCGGACCCACTATGAGGCATGCCCGATTAATGAAGGCCTAATTGAGCGGCCGGAATTGGGACAAAGACATCGTGAAGATCGCCCCCGCCGGGCGGGGCGGGCGGGGTGCAAGGATGTGCGCATCCTGCCTGGATC
>CAZZPH010000136.1:0-7128 GCA_964655725.1 uncultured Hyphomicrobium sp. | reverse complement strand
ACTGTCCATGGCTTAGGCACCCCGGCCCATGTCCGCTGCCGGAGGTGCTGCGTCGGATGACGGTCATGCTGACCAGTCAGCGCCACCTTGCATGATATACGCGGAGAGTGGATCGCTCGCCCGCTCTGCCTGCGTCCGGTTATGGTCGACGCGTCAAGAGGCAGGAGGGTGGCTGTGGGGCACGAACGAAGGCGCTACGCGCCAGCCTGTGGCGAGACGGCGACGATCGGAGCGTGTGGATAGCAAGCGGTAACGGGTTGGGAAGTGCCCAGCCCTGAGGATCAAGGGGTTAGCAACCTCACCTCAGGACCGGGAGCACCGCAATGAGCACGACACCCATCAGCCCGCTGCGCCGCCGCATGATCGAGGACATGACCGTCCGCGGCTTCGGCGAGAAGACCCAGAACGACTACATCCGCCACGTTAAGAACTTCACAATCTTCCTCGGCCGCTCGCCGGACACTGCCGAGGGCGAGGATTTGCGCGCATTCCAACTGCACCAGCGCGAGAACCGCGTACAGCCGCCGACCATGAACAGCACGGTCGCCGCACTGCGGTTTTTCTTCACGACCACCTGCGACCGGCCCGAGATGGCCCGTCACTTGAGGCTTGTAAAGCAGCCGCAGAAGCTGCCCGTGGTTCTGACGACGGAAGAGGTTCTGCTACTGCTCGAGGCCGCACCCGGACCGAAGTACAAGGCGGCCCTCGGGGTGGCCTACGGCGCGGGCTTGCGTGTATCCGAAGTTGCCAACCTCAAGCTGTCGGATATCGATCGCGAGCGCATGGTGCTCCGGGTCGAGCAGGGCAAGGGCTGCAAGGACCGCAACGGCATGCTGTCGCCGCGTCTCTTGGAACTGCTAGAGGAGTGGTGGTTGGTCGGACAGCCGGCGACGTGGTTGTTTCCAGGCCGCGATCCGCTGCTGCCGATCACAACACGCCAGCTCTATCGCGTGGTCTGCGACACGGCGGCCGCCGTCGGAATCGAGAAGCGGGTCTCTCCGCACACGCTGCGGCACAGCTTTGCCACCCACCTTCTGGAGCAGGGTGTCGATATTCGCGTGATCCAGGTGGCTCTGGGACATTCCAAGCTCGATACGACGGCCCGCTACGCCCACGTGGCGAGCAAGGTGCTGCGTGACGTGCTGAGCCCGCTCGATCAACTGACACCGCTCACCCGCAAGAAGGGCACGCCGAAGTAGTCGGCGGCGGACGTGGCTCGTCCAGCCCTGGAGGTCGCGGATATCTTCCGCGACCACGGTCCTGCTTGGCGGCACGCCAACCGGGGCCATCTCAGTCATGCCCAGCTGAAGGTGATGACCGCGATCGAGAGCTGCCGCACGGCAGCCCTCGGTGGCCATGTCGCGCGTTGCGAGAATGGCGCATGCGGGTTCACGGCTGTCGCCTACAACAGTTGCCGCAACCGGCATTGCCCGAAGTGCCAGGGATCGCAGGCGCGCGAGTGGATGGAGGCGCGCAAGGCCGAGTTGCTGGAGGTGCCCTACTTCCACGTCGTGTTCACACTGCCGCCCCGCATCGGCACGATCGCCTACCAGAACAAGGCCGTGATCTACGATCTGCTGTTCAAGGCGTCGTCGGAGACGCTGCTGACGATCGCCGCCGATCCCAAGCGGCTCGGCGTGAAGATCGGGTTCACGTCGGTACTGCACACCTGGGGCAGTGCGATGACGCATCACCCGCACGTGCATATGATCGTGCCGGGTGGCGGCATTTCAGCTGACGGATCGCGCTGGATCAGCAGTTCAGAGGATTACCTGCTTCCCGTTCCGGTGCTAGCGCGGATGTTCCGGGGCAAGATGCTGGCGATGTTGAAGGCGGCGCACGACGCTGGCCGCCTGGAGTTCTTCGGCGGTCAGGCCGGGCTCGCCGACACGTGCGCGTTCAAAGCTTGGCTGGAGCCGCTGTACACAACCAATTGGCACGTCTACGCCAAGCGTCCCTTCGCCGGACCTGAAGCTGTGCTGGCCTATCTCGCGCGCTACACGCATCGCGTCGCGATCTCCTCAAGCCGGCTGGTCTCGGCCGGCGCGACGGGCGTCACGTTCAAGTACAAGGACTATCGGGTCGAAGGGCCCGAGCGCACCAAGACCATGACCGTGGTGCCAGGCGAGTTCATGCGCCGGTTCATACTGCATGTGCTGCCGAAAGGCTTCCATCGCATTCGGCACTACGGCCTGCTCGCCAGCCGCGGCGCCAAGACCGCCACGATTGCGCGGGCACGGGAACTGATCAAGCTGGCGACGCCGCCTCAGCCCTCTCGCTCGATGACGCCGGATGCGGCACCCTCCGGCGACGCGGCGACCGACAAGCCGATCCATCCCTGTCCGTGCTGCGGCGCTCGCATGGTCATCATCGAGTTGTTCGATGCCGGTTGCACGCCGCGCAACAAGCCGGCCGCGCCGCCGGTGGTGATCAGGATCGACACGTCATGATGAGGGTCGCGCCGATCTCAACGGTCACTGCCTATCTATTTTGCTGCTGGTCCATGGCCGGCAACGGTGGCGCTCGGCCCAAGCCTCCCACTTTCGTGTCCAAAGCCGTCCGACCAGTCCGTCATCCGGTTCGTTTCAAGCGAAGTGGACCTCAAATTGATCCCCGTCGGCCTGCTCTCCGCAAATCTGGCGGCCTGACGACGTTCCCGCTGCGCCGACCGTGTTCGCCAATTCCCCATAGAGACCGCTGAGGCGAATGCCCCTTCCCCGCGCCTTCCTTCCCTGGCGGCTTTCGAACGCCGGCCCTCGGTACGCGTGGCAGGCGCCTGTGCAGGGCCGGCATCCGAAACCCGTCACAGAAGCGGGCCTGGCACCATGAGTAGACGGCGTCTGCTCCGATCTGGTTAGCCGACAAAGCGCCGGCCCGTCACTGTCACCACCATGAGCATAGAAGCACTCAGAGCCTGCTGCCAGCGTAGTGCAGAGCAACGGTGGTCCGCTTGCTCCCGTCCGCTTGCTACTCGTTGGTGCGCGGGACGATTCCGAGGAGGTTCAGCAGGGAGATATGTTTTTGATTTTATTGGCTGTTCTGGCAGTCTAGCGCGAACGGGTCTCCACGGTCGCGCGCTAAAAACAGGGAATTTCTGCAATTTTCCCGCGCCATTTTCGCTGTGCGGGCCGAGAAGTCATAGAACTTACAGTCGGTTAGACCGCAAATTCCCGTGAAAAATAACAGGGAATTTTTGGGCCGTATCAGCGATTTATTTCCGGGTTTCAAGCAAATCCTGATTGCAATTCAGGGTCAGACTTTCCGTGCCGGAAAGCGGCCGTGCAGGCCTTGGAGTATGAATAGGCGTATTGGCAACCCTATCTCGTTCTATTTGAGATTCGTTTCAGCGGCCTCGCCCTTTCGTATACCGCGCAATTGTAGTATGAATTCAAAAGGCCGCTGCTGGATCTATCGCGATCGCGGGGCCCGATAACCCTCAGAACACAAGAACGGAAACCAGGCAGCCGCACCCGCGGTAGCGACGATTGTCGCGTTCGTGGGGGCGGCAGCTCAGCAATTCTGAGGTGTCACGTGAGTAAGTTGGAAGTCACTGCACAGCCCCTTTCGAGCCTTCGGCCTTACAGCCGAAACGCCCGTACCCATAGTGCCAAGCAGATCGCTCAGATTGCGGCCAGCATCCGAACGTTCGGCTTCAACAACCCGGTCCTAATCGACAAGGACGGCGTCATTATCGCCGGGCATGGCCGGGTCGCCGCAGCCAAAACGCTTGGGCACGAGACCGTGCCTGTTATCCGGCTGGAGCACATGAGCGAGGCTCAGAAGCGGGCCTACATCCTTGCCGACAATAAGTTGGCGGAGAAGGCCGGCTGGGATACCGAGATCTTGGCGATCGAGCTCCAAAACTTGATGGAGTTCGATCTCGACTTCGACATCTCGATCACCGGCTTCGACATGCCGGAAATCGACGTCCTGATGGCCGGTCTCGACGCCAAGGCGGCTAAGCCCGATCCCGCCGATGCTGTGCCTGAGGTTGCGGACCGGGCCGTTACGCGGCTTGGCGACGTCTGGCAGATCGGACCGCACCGGTTGATTTGCGGCGACTCCCTCAATCCGGAAACCTACGAGCGGCTTCTCGATGGTGAGACGGCGCAGATGGTCTTCACGGATCCGCCCTACAACGTTCCGATCGACGGTCACGTCAGCGGATTGGGCAAGGTTCAGCACCGCGAATTCGCGATGGCGAGCGGCGAGATGAGCGTTGCCGAGTTCACGGGGTTTCTGAGGGTCGTGTTCCAGAATCTCGCGGCCGCATCATCGAGCGGGTCGATCCATTTTGTGGCCATGGACTGGCGCCACATGGCGGAAGTCCTCGCAGCTGGCCAGGGCACCTACTCGGAGCTGAAGAACCTTTGCGTTTGGGCGAAGACCAACGGCGGCATGGGCTCGCTTTATCGGTCGCAGCACGAGCTGATCTTTGTCTTCAAGTCGGGGACCTCGGGGCACGTCAACAATGTCGAGCTCGGCAAGCACGGCCGGTACCGGACGAACGTCTGGACCTATGCCGGCGCGAACACCTTCAGCGCGACGCGGGAGGATGAGCTCGCGATGCACCCGACCGTGAAGCCCGTTGCGATGGTCGCGGATGCAATTCTCGACTGCTCCAAGCGCAAGGAGATCGTGCTGGACGCCTTTGCCGGTTCGGGCACGACGCTGGTCGCCGCCCACAGGACTGGACGGCGCGGCTATGGGATCGAACTCGACCCGCTCTACTGCGACGTCATCCTGCGCCGCCTGACGAAGCTCACGGGGCTCCAGGCTGAACATGTTGCGACGGGGCGCACGTTTGCGGAACTCGGCGCCGTAGTGGCGGCCGAGGCGTCCGCGGTTCTTTCAGAGGAGGTGACCCCATGAGCGACGAAGACGATCGTTCCAAACGCCGACCGTATGAAGTCGGCTACGGAAAGCCGCCGAAGGCGCATCAGTTCAAACCAAAGAACGGCGAGGCGACTGAAGGCAAGTCCAAGAGGTCCAAGACCCGCAAACGGTCCACGGACGAACCGGAGGAGGTCGACCTTACCCCGCTCTTTGCCGAGCCGGTCAGGGTGTTAAAGAATGGCCGGGTCGAGTCGATGGACCCCTATGAGGGGTTGCTGCGCAAGCAGGTGGAGCAGGCGATTAAGAAGGGCTCCCATTCATCCATCAAGACGGTCATCGATGTTGCGATCGAACACGATCTCTTGAAGCTTCCGCCACCGGCGCCCGGCGGCGGCGTGCTGCTTGTCCCGCTGCGTACTAAAGAGGATCTCGTCCGCTACCAGAAAACTTTCTACCCGGATGATCCTACGGTTCCATGGAAAACGGAGGACGACGATGAGTAGTGGCGATGAAAATGCGAATGGCGAAAACGCGGTGATCGACGAGGAAGTTGCCGAGGCGCCTGATCAGGTCGATGACGCCGTGGGCTTTAAGTGCCCTCCGAAACTGCATCGGTTTCGGAAGGGCAAATCTGGCAATCCGAGGGGCCGACCGAAGAAAGTCCGGAGCCGCATTCGGATTGTACGTCGCGTACTCATGGAAAAGCGCAAGGTCGATCTGACCGGCAAAGGCCGTCCGGTCCAATTGACCACGATAGAAATTGTCGTCTATCGACTCAGACAAGTTGCCCTTGAGGGCAGTCCCCGGGCGTTCAAAACCTATAGAGATCTTGAATCCCGCTTTGGTCTACAGGAGCAGTCAAGGCCGGGCGGAGTTGTGGTGATTCCGACCGTTGACTCACTCGAGACATGGATGAAGCTGTTTGGGCCGAAGCCCTAGCCCGGCTTTCTAAACGGCGGTCTCTGGCGGGTTCATCCTGAGGAAGCATCGGGTATTGCTGGCGAATGGTCAGGCTTTATCGTCGACGCTTAGGGAGTGGCGTGTGAGGCTCGGCGGTGATCCTGTGTTGTTGAGCCTTGGGGGAGGCGGTCGGCGTCAGCGCGCGGCTTCGCATAGTCGGTTGTGGGCTTTGGCGAAGACCACCTGATGCGGATAGGATGATGCGAAGTCGATCTTCACGCGTCGCACGCTTTTGGTGATCAGCGCGCCGATCTTCAGGAGCTTCAGACGGATCGTGGCGCACGTCGCCTTCGTCAACTCGGTGCCGGCGAGCCCGATACGCCGCAGCGCGGCCATCAGCACGTAGGCGAAGGCAGCGAACCACAATCGCAACTGATTGGCACGTAAGCTGGCGGCGCTGGTCCGGCCTGCGAACAGGTCGGACTGGCATTCCTTGATGCGGTTCTCGCCACTCGCAGATGACTACAAAAACGGCAATGGTTGCCAAGAAAAGTTCCTTGTGCGGTGCGGAAACCTGGGTCATCCTTGGAAGTTAGACGAGTCGATGACATAGCCGTTCACCCATCCGCAGGAGTCGGTATGTGACGCGCAGGTTCGCCAGTCTCCGGGTTCTCGCGGCGCTGATGTTGCCGATGGGTGGGGGTTTGGCGCATGCGGATGACCGCCCTGCCACGACGGGTTTGAACGCGATTTTCCGCTCCCATGACTTAGCCATCCTCGGCGATGTGAAGCATGGGGTGCCAGCGCGGGTGGGGTTTTTTGCCTCCGAAGACCTGTTCGGCGCGATGGCGGCCGAGGGCGTGCGCCATGTCGCGATCGAGATGCCGCGCGTTCTGGGGCGGCAGGCGATGGGGGTCGAGACGGAGGCCGATGTGGAGGCCTTCGCGCAGGATATCATTCGCTCGCAGCGGTGGCATTTCGTCGATCCGGATCATCCCAATGAGGAGAGTTCGGTGACGCAGCACCGGGTGGCGAGCGCGCTCGGGCGGCAAGTGCTGCTGGCGCGGCGGTATGGGATCAATCCGATCTTTTATGATTTCAACAATCCGCTCGGCGGATTTCGCACCATCAACGATCCGGTTTACCGGTGCCTTGCCGATCTCTCCACGATGACGTGGGTGCGCTATGGCCTCGATCAAAAAGTGACGAAGGCAGATCGCGATGCGGCGATCATGCGCGAGCGGTTTTCGCACGATGATGAGTTGGCTCAATACATTGAGGCGGCCGTGACGCGGGGTGGCGGGGGCAAGCTGGTTGTCATTCCGGGGTACGCGCACGCGGTTTTGCCGGGCGGGCTGGCGGATCGGCTGGAGCAGCGGCTCGGACGGCAGG
>CAZZPH010000135.1:0-7169 GCA_964655725.1 uncultured Hyphomicrobium sp. | reverse complement strand
TGTTCTTGGCGCCGACATTGCAGCCCGCGCAGCAGTCACCGCAGCGGGTGCAGGCGGGCTGGGCGATGCCGGCAGGATTGATGTTGTCCTCAAAGCTCACCGCCACACGCGGCGCCATGACCTCGCGCCCGAGCGCGCGCGCGGCATCGGTGAGGACCGAGTACTTTGTCATTTCGCTGGCGCGCGGATCACGTGCGGGCCGCAGCCACCGCTCGGCGCGCTCAAATCCGTAATCCAGAAGACCGTCCTGCCGGATCTGGCCAGGCCAGACCTCGTCGTTGAAAACTCGGGCATCCGGTCTCAGGGTCACGCCGGCATTGACGAGCGAGCCCCCGCCCAGGCCACGCCCGACAAGGACGTGCATGTCCTCGCCGATCCGGATGTCGAACAACGCTGTTTCGGATCCCGTCTTGAAGGTGCGGCCATTGAGCTGGAAATCGTTTTTCAGATCCGGAAAACGCGACGGGAATTCCCCTGTCAGGACCTCGCGGCCGCGTTCTAAGAGGGCGACAGATTTGCCCGCGCGTGCCAGATGCGACGCCGCGACGCCGCCACCGTATCCTGAGCCGACGACGACGGCGTCATAGCGTGCTCTGAGCTCTCCATTGGGGCGGGAAAGGCGTGTCAAAGATAAATCCCCCGTTGCGGACGCGTCGTGCCGGATTCTGAGGCCGGGCAATCCGGATGGTCTGTGTCTCAGTCTATGCGAGTTAGCCCCGTCCGGATCGGACAGAGTGCGATCAAAGTCAACAGGGAGGTGAGCTGCGGTTAAGGCTTGAGATTGGCCGCTCAATCAGCGCTATCTGTGGTGGCGTCCTGGGGTCCCAGCTCCGCTTCCAGCCGCGCGATCTCGTCCTTGAGTTCCTGCGCATCGCGGCCGCGCTGGACAATTCCGATCTGCAGCTGTCCGATTTCCCGATTGAGGTCGGCGTGCATCTTGCCATCGGTGGAGGCGGACTTGTCGCGCTGGAGTTTGAAGACCCGGTCCCAATCGCGCCGTGTCTCGGCATCGAGCTGTTTGACGCGTTGGCGCAGCTGGGTGAGCGTTGCGCTGGTGGCGACGTTGGCCGATTGCGTTCTGGCCTTCACCTCTTCCTCGAGCTGGCGCACCCGGCCCTGCAGCGCTTCACTGCCCGCGCCCGGACCCTCCGGATCGAAATAGAAGTCTCCCGTCAGGGCCGAATGATCCCACGGCACCTGCCGCCCGGCCGTCGCCGCGATCACGTCCTTGCGGACGTCGATCATCAAGGATGTCAGATTGCGGCCCTTGTCGAGCATGCGCCCAATGAGGGCGGCGGTGAACGGAGAATTGCGGCCTTCGCCATCGAGCGCGACATTGCCGGGCTGCGTCGAATAGGAGATGAACGTGCCAACGCCGGCCTCGATCTGCGCAAGCCCCTTGCCGATGCTGGCCGAGCGTGTCCCCATTGAGCGTGCGAGGCTGCGTGAGAGGGGATTGTCGCGGCAGGCATCGAGAAACACGATGTTGGTCTTGTCTTCGCGGCCGAGCTCCATCTGTTTCAGAATGAAGTCGAGCCGCACCGCCTCAAACTCGAGGTCGCGCTCGCGCTCGAGCTTGGCGTCGATAGGCATGAGATAATTCTGGCCAGAGACCTGCAGCCCGTGACCGGCGTAGAACAGGATGGCGGTCTCCGCCGATTCAAGAGTTTGGGCAAATTCGCGAACCTTGGCGTCGAATCCGGCCTTGTCGAGATCAAGCCCGACGACGACGTTGAACCCCACCGCCTTCAGCCGTTCGGCAATCGCTGCTGCGTCGTTTTTGGGATTGGCGAGCGAGCCGGCGTGGACGTAAGCCGAATTTCCAATCACGAGGGCAACGCGCTCGGCCGCGTGGAGGGGCGGCATTCCTGACGCGATAAGTGACAGAATGGCGACGAGAGCACGGCCTAGCAGCGACATGAGATCCCCCGGGCGTTCTGGATTTCGAGCCTGCAACGAAGGGCACGATTGCGACAAAAGGTTGTCAGCCGCCGGATTACCCCGCAGCACCATACCCGCATTACATCTCGTAGACGAGCGCTCCGCCCGTCAAGCCGGCGCCTGCCGCGCACATGAGGAGGCGATCGCCAGGACGCAAATCCAGATCTGGTGCATGCAAGGAAAGCGTCAGCGGGATTGTTGCGGCCGAGCTGTTGGCGTACTCTGCAATACTCGACAGGCAGCGCTCGCTCGAAATATCGAGTTTGCGCATAACGGCGGCGATGATGCGCTGATTGGCCTGATGCGGGATACAGTAGCGGATATCGCCGATACTGAGACCGGCGGCGGCCAGCGCCTCGCTGGATGAGCGGGTCATCATATCCACCGCCTTCACGAACACAGCGCGGCCGTCACGGATCTGCATAAGGGTGTCGGAGGGCACGCGCGCTGTCGCAAACGGGGTCCTGCTGCCGCCCGCCGGGATTTGGATCAGATCGTAACCGCTGCCATCGCTGGTCAGATGCAGTCCACGGAGTCCAGAACCCGGCCGCTCGCACGGGGCGAGAAGTGCTGCTCCTGCCGCGTCGGCGAACAGGATAACGCTTGCGCGCTCTTCGATGTTGGTTCGCCGGGACAGAATATTGGCCGCGATGACGAGAACGGGGCGGCGATGAATGCGCACGAAGCTATCGGCGTAGGCGAGAGCGTGGAGAAATCCCGCACAGGCTCCTGCCATGTCGATTGCGCCTGCGCCGTTGAGCCCGAGGCGGTGCGCGACCAGGGGCGCGGTCGGAGGCAGCAGGTGGTCGGGTGTCGAGGTGGCAAGGATGAGGAGCCCAATCCGCGACCGGTCAAATCCTGCGCGCGTGAGCGCCACCTCTCCAGCGGCGACCGCCATGTCGCTCAAGGCTTCGTCCTCGGCGGCGTAGCGGCGCTCTCGGATGCCTGTCCGCCGTTCGATCCAACCCGCCTCGAGGCCGAGCCGGGCTTCTAATCCGGCGTTGAGGACGCGACGGCTTGGGGCGTAGTGGCCAAGAGAGAGGAGTGTCGAGCCCATGGGATCCTTCAAGGGCTGGCCGTCAGCTCAGCCGGGCGAGTGTCGTGTCGATAACGGAATAGATGTGGGCGAGGTCGCCCGGCGTCGTGCAATAGGGTGGCATGACGTAGAGGGTGTTGCCGAGCGGTCGAAACAGGACCCCCTTGCTCAGCGCATGTTCGTAGATCCTTGGACCGACGTTCGCAAGATAGCCGGCATCGCTTACGTTGAGATCGAACGCGGCTATGGTGCCGCATGTGCGCGCTGCTGCGATGCGGTGATGTTGACGAAGTTGGGCGGTATGCTCGGCCTGCCATGCGGACAGCGATTGGATGCGCTCCCGAACCGGCTCGTCGGCCCAGATGGCAAGATTGGCGCGCGCGGCCGCACAGGCGATCGGGTTGGCAGTGAAGCTCGAGGAATGAAAGAACGTCTTGGTGCGGTCCTGCGAGTAGTGCGCCTGAAAGATGCGCTCTGTGGCCAGCGTGGCGGCGAGGGGGATGGCGCCGCCCGTCAGTCCCTTGGCCAGACACAGGATGTCGGGCGAGATGCCGGCCTGCTCACAGGCGAACATCGTGCCGGTGCGGCCAAATCCCGTCATAACCTCGTCCGCGATCAACAGAGCGCCGTGCCTGCGAGCGATGCGGCAGATCTCGCGCAGGCTCTCGGGCGTGTAGACCAGCATGCCGCCCGCACCCAGAACCAGCGGCTCGACGATGACGGCCGCAGCCGGTTCGCGCCGTAGGAGAGTATCGAGCGCGTCGAACGTCTCTCTCTCCTGGCCGGGCGCGGGATAGGGGATGCGCGCCACATCGAACAGCAGCGGCCCATAGGGCGCATTGAAGATGCCGCGCGCGCCTGCCGACATCGTGCCGATCGTATCGCCGTGGTAGGCATGCTCGAGTGCAATGATGCGCCCGCGCGGCTTGCCGATGTTGTGCCAGTAGCCGACCGCCATCTTGAGGGCGACCTCGACCGAGGTCGAGCCGGAATCGGAATAAAAGACATGGCGGAGCGGCTCGGCGCCTGCATCTGACGCGAGCGGCGCTGTGAGGGTCACGAGGGAGCGTGCGACCGCCTCGGCAGGTTCATGCGTGAAGCCCGCGAAGATGAGTTGATCCAGTGTCTCGGCTTGCTTGCAGATCGCGTCCATGATCCGGGGATGGCGATGTCCATGGGTGATAACCCACCACGAGGAGATCGCGTCGAGGATGGAGCGTCCATCGGCTGTTTCGAGGAAAGCCCCGTGGGTGCGCGAGATCATCTGCGGCGCAGGGGCCGTGGCATGCTGCGTGAAGGGGTGCCAAACGGGCGAGGTGGTCACGCAAAGTCCTCCAATCGGAAGTTTGCAGCGAAGGCCCGGCGCAGCGCAGCCGGATCGAGGGGATCGATCACGGGAAGGCATCCCAGGCGGCGCACGTCGCCGATCTCACAGATTGTCCGCTCGCTGTCCTCGTTGCGCGGGCCGATGAAGGCGACCCCGTGGATCGGAGCCTCGCGCATGCGCAGGGCAAAGATCGAGAGCAGACTGTGATTGATGGTGCCAAGTGATGTCCGGGCGACCAGGATGACCGGAATGTCCCATTTGACGTACAGATCGAGTTGTAGGGTTCGCCGCGTCAGCGGCACCATGAGACCGCCCGCGCCCTCGATCACCAGCGGCCCGCTGACATCGGGCGGTGTGAGTGCGGCGGTGTCGATCTCGATGCCTTCCAGCTCCGCCGCACGATGGGGCGACAGCGGAGCTTGAAGTCTGTAGCGCTCCGGCACAAGGCGGTCGGGTGTGAGGCCTGACAGGTCACCCACGGTCTCGCGGTCACCCGCTGGGTCGAGCCCGCATTGAATGGGCTTCCAGTAATAGCCGCCGAGTGCACCGGCGAGTGCTGCGGCAAATACGGTCTTGCCGACATTCGTATCCGTACCACTCACAACGAAGCGCGCGCTCATGCCGGGTCTCTTTCCAACTCATCGCCGAGTGCACCGGCCAGATCGCGAATATCGGTCTCTGTAACGTTGAGGGTCAGCGAGATCCGCAGCCGTGCGGTGCCCTCCGGAACGGTAGGCGGGCGCACGGCGCGCACATCGAACCCCCGGCCTTGCAGGGCCGTCGCGATGCGCACGGCGCGCGCATCGGCCCCGATGATCACCGGCTGAATCTGTGTGTGGCTTGCTGCGGTCTTGAGCAGTGGTGTCAACGCGCGTTGCGATATGCCGATCAGATGTGCCAGGGCCTGGCGGCGTCCGGCACCCTGAGCCGAAAGTGCGAGGGCGGCGCGCACGCCAGCGGCCACGAGCGGAGAGGGTGCCGTTGCATAAATGAAGGGGCGGGCGCGGTTGACGAGAAAGTCGCGGATCACTGCCGGTCCCAGAATCAGGGCTCCCATGAGGCCAAGCGCCTTACCGCAGGTGTGGAGCGTCATAACGTTTGGGCGGCCCTCCAGATGATGCGCCAGCCCCCGGCCATCAGGTCCGAACACCCCGGTTGCGTGAGCTTCGTCGAGGATCAGCATGGCATCGTGCCCCCCGGCCACCTGAGCCAGGTCGTCGAGCGACGCGCAGTCGCCTTCCATCGAGTAGAGCGTCTCAGCTGCGATCCAGATGTTCCCCGTGTTGCCCTGCGCGCGCCAGTGGCGGATGACGTCGTCACAGGCTTGCGGATCGTTATGGCGAAACGGCTGCATCTGGCCGCGCCCGCTGCGCATGCCGTCGTGGACGCTGGCGTGGATCAGCTCATCATAGACGACCAGGTCACCGCGTTGCGGCAGGGTGGCGAAGATGGCGGTGTTGGCCGCAAAGCCTCCCGCCATGAAGAGCGCGCTTTCGGCCCCAAAGAAGCGTGCGGCCTCGGTCTCCAGCGCCTCGTGTTCCGGATCGTTGCCCCGCAACAGCCGCGAGCCGCCAGATCCGGCTGCCACGCCGCGTTCGATGGCATCACAGAACGCTTGTCTCAACTCGGGGGAACGAGCCAGTGCAAGGTAGTCGTTGGACGAAAAGTCGATGCCAGAGCTCGGCATCAGCGATCGCAGGCGGCCGCGCCGCTCGAGCGCTTTCAGGGACCGCTGGATGGGCTCATGCATGCCGCGACTGTGCCCTGATCGGTTTCAGCAGGTTCGTGGGGCTCGTGCGGGGCGCTCCGTGGAGGCGTGAGCGGCACAAGGCCGAGTTTGGCGAACAGCACCGCATCCTTGTCCTCGCCGGGATTGTCCGCCGTCAACAGCACCTCACCGCAGAAAATGGAATTCGCACCGGCAAAGAAGCAGAGCGCCTGCATTTCATCGCTCATTTCGGTGCGTCCGGCGGACAGGCGCACATAGGAGCGGGGCATCATGATGCGCGCGGTCGCGATCGCGCGAACAAAATCGATGGGGTCGATCTTGCGCGTGTTCTCAAGCGGCGTGCCGGGAATGGCGATGAGCATGTTGATCGGCACGCTGTCGGGCTGCTCCTCCAGGTTGGCGAGGGTCACCAGCATGTCGATGCGGTCTTCCTTTTCCTCACCCATTCCCAGGATCCCGCCACTGCAGACCTTGATGCCTGCGGTGCGCACGCGCTCCAGGGTCTGGAGCCGGTCGGCAAACGTGCGTGTCTTGATGACATTGCTGTAGAAGCGCTCGGACGTATCGATGTTGTGATTGTAATAGTCGAGGCCAGCCTCGCTGAGGCGCTGAGTATCCTGATCGGAGAGCATGCCGAGCGTCATGCAGGTTTCCATGCCCAGAGCCTTTACGCCCTCGACCATGGCGACGATCTGATCCATGTCGCGATCTTTCGGCGCGCGCCATGCCGCACCCATGCAGTAGCGTGTGGCCCCGCTTTCCTTTGCCTTACGCGCTTCGGCGATGACGCGCTCGACTTCCATGAGTTTGGAAGCCTTGAGGCCGGATTGGTGATGTGCCGATTGACTGCAATAGCCGCAGTCTTCCGCGCAACCGCCGGTCTTGATCGACAACAGGCGGCTCATCTGGACTGTGTTGGCTTCGAAGTGGGTGCGATGGATGGTATGGGCCCGGTAGAGGAGATCCATGAAGGGGAGGTCGTGGATCGCCTGCGCTTCGGAACGGGTCCAATCCTGGCGGACCTCGTCAGTTTCGTCGGGCATCGCGGAAGCGGTCATCAGACGGTGGTCTCCGGTGGGGTCAGGCGCGAAAGTTGGGGTTATGATTGCACCGCAACAGGCTGTGAAGGCAAGCAC
>CAZZPH010000134.1:0-7191 GCA_964655725.1 uncultured Hyphomicrobium sp. | reverse complement strand
AGCATTAGCGGGAATCGAGGTCGGCCTGATCGACCCGTTCCTGATCGAAACCGTCGAGATCGCCAGCGGAGCGGGCTCCGCCCTCTACGGTACCGACGCGCTCTCCGGCACCATCAACATCATTACGCGGCAAGCTGACTTCACGGACCGACTGCGTGTCCGAGGAGCGATGCGCAGCTACTTCAGCTCAAATGAAGAGGGATGGCGCGGGCACGGCAGTTTCGGGATCTCAAGTCAACGCGCGGCATTCTTGGTGTCGGGCTCGCGAGAGACCTTCGGTGACTACCGAACGGGCACGTCGTTTCAGGAGTCGAGCACAGCGCTTCTCGAATCCGGGCGTCTTCAGCGCAACGATACGGCAGACGCGCTCGGGTTCAACTTTGGCGCGTTTCCCGATCCATTCAACGCGCCGTTCGCCCGCGGCGATGCAACAGTGCCGAATTCAGCCTCCGAGGGCACCCGCGTGAACGCCAGCGCGCGAGTGTCTGTTGGCCAAGGGCAATCGCTCTCCGTGAACTACATTCGTCGGCGCACATCAGATGTCGGATTCCCAGACTTTAGAGAACCATACTTCTTTCAAAGCATCAGTCTGCCGTTCAGCAATCTCGACAAGGTCACCGCCAGATATCAGGTGCAGGCAATCAACAACTGGTTCTCGAACCTCTCCGTTCGCCTCTACTACCAGAAGCAGGACCGCCTACTCAGGAATGTCTTGCGAGTCCAGTTTCCGGTGCCGTCGCCGGCATTCTTCCCAATAGAGATCCGCAGGCTTGAAGTCACCAGCGACACCGAACAGCAAGTGGGCACAGCGGGCTTCGAGGCTCAGAGCACCTTTCTGCTGGCGCCGACCAACTTGTTAACGGCCGGCGTGACTTGGTATCGCGACCGGAGTCAGGACAACCGTACGACAATCACACAGTCAAATCTCGTCGGGACGGTGGCCATGGGCCCACGTGGGCCACAGCCAAACGTGTTCGCGACGCCACAGCCAATCGGCGGTCCTGTGATCGCTCACCCGGTGCGAGTGCCCAATGCGTCGTTCCGCGACTTCGCGTTCTTCGTTCAAGACGAGTGGGACGTGCACTCGCGTGTGCACATCGTCGGCAGCTTGCGATTCGACGGATACGCAGTCAACATGACGCCGACCTCCGGCTATGAAGTTGAGTCGTTGCTCGCGGGTGCAACGCCGGCCATCGATCGGACAACCGTACCAAATCAGAATGGCGATCGTATCTCGCGGACCAGCGCCACTGGCGACGTGGGCACCGTGTTTCGTGTCGACGACCGTCTGAGCGTGACAGCACGCTACGGTCGCAGCTATCGGCATCCGAACCTCGAAGAGTTGCTTTTTGCCGGGCCGGCCACGATCGGCAACCTTATCCCGAACGTCAGAGTGGAGCCTGAGATTGGTGACAACATCGACGTTGGCCTTCGGCTCCGGAGCAGACGAGTGGCAGGGTCGATGTCCTATTTCCACAATACCTATCGCGGGTTCATCTCAGCGGAAATCGTCTCGGTCGGGGCCGCCGGACCGCTTTCGCAGGCGATCAACTTCACCAAGACACGCATCCAGGGCGTTGAAGCACAGATTGAGGTTCCGGTGGTCACCGGCGCCTGGCAGCTCGATCTGTTTGGCAATGCGGCATACACGGACGGCAAGATTCTCGAAGGGCAGAACCCCCTGACTGGATTCTCACTTGATGACACTCCCGCCGACAACATCACGCCACTGAAGGCCGTGGCTGGAGTGCGTGCGACAAGCGCTTCGGGTCGGTACTGGCTTAACTACTCGACCCGGCTACAGTCAGAGATTACACGGCCTTCGCGTCTCCTCCTCGATTCACCGTTTCTGACAGCGCAGGATCTGTTCTCGCTCGATGGGTTTGTAGTGCATCGCGTCGCAGCTGGCATCCACTGGCGTCGCCCAACTCACCGAATCGGCGTCAGTGTTAGCGTGGAGAATCTCGCCAATCGCTTTTATCGCGAGCACTTCCAATTCGCGCCGGCACGAGGTCGGTCCGTCACCGTAGGCCTGCACATCGAAACGCCCTAGGAGAAACCAATGCTCCCACCAGGTTTTCTCGGAACTCGTGCCGACGTGCTCGTGGACATCATCTTGCTGGCGACAGCAGTCACTCCCTTTCTCATGCTGTACGCATTTCGGCTCGCGCGTCGCGCGAACTACGCCGAGCACCGACGCGCCCAGATCATCCTGCCGTCAGTGATGTTGGTGGCCGTCGTGCTGTTCGAGATCGATATCAGAATGTCTGGCGCCGACGCGTTCCTGGCGGGGAGCTCGTTTCCGTACAAGCGCTTTCTTTCGGTGTTTCTCGTCGTGCACGTAGCTGTGGCGATCATCAGCTTTCTGGGATGGGTCGTGTTGGCGACGATCTCATCGAGGCGGTTCCTGAAAGTCCTTCCGGGTTCCTTCAGCGCAATCCATCGCTTCTACGGGAAGCTGATTTTCTCTGGCGTCACGTTTACTGCGGTGAGCGGGATCGCTCTCTATTTCCTCGTATTCGTCTATCAGTAGTTCCGTTCAGTCAGCTCGAGCCGTGGCGCACCCTCGAAGTACCGGCTGGCAAAGCCAGGGTCGGAAATGATGTGGGGAACTTTCACTTGACTCGGGATGCCTCCCTGCGCGGCCCGCACCTTGCGATAACGGTCAAATGAGCCACTGGGCAAGAGCAACATGCCGGGTGCACCGAGCGTTCCATGGTGGCGCAACTCGCGATAGTACCAGCAGGTTTCTTGGAGTTCACCCTCGAAGGCCCTCAGCAACTCTTGCGCATCGCTGCGGTTCGTCGGCGCGAATGGTTCGATCAACAGCAGATACCGCATTGGGCTCGCGCTGGAGTCAATCGTCACGATGTAGTCGACCAGAGTGCCACCGGTGGTTCGACACGCCCGCTCGAACGATTCCGCGACGTTGGCTTCGGTGACTTTCTCGCTGGCGATATTCAGCAACTGTCCTTTTCGCTCGACGAAATCAATCACTGGCGCACGCTCGTGCCAGCCCAGTACTTTGACGACATCTCCCAACCGATAACGCCAAAAGCCGGAGTACGTTGTGAGCAGGATCTCGTAGAGCTGTCCGGCATCGACCTCGTCGATCGATCTTGGTCTGTGAGTCGAGCGGAGGCCCTCGTCGAGCGGAAGGAACTCGACGTAGGCCGAGCGCGGCGAGACGATGTACCCCAGCCTATCCGCTTGCTGCGCCACGCCGATCACCCCCTCCGCAGCGCCGTAGACAGGCGAGAACACGCTGGCGTCACCCAAATAGGGCATGAGCTGATCAGTATAGAACCGCTGCACGCCACTTCCGGCAGTGAGCACAGCGCGAAGGTCGGGCCATATCTCACTGGCTGTAAACCGATCCTGTGAAAGGAGCCGTTCGAGCGCCCGTGCCCGCCCCGGTTTCGCTGTGAGGCGCTCTGCAAGAGCGGATCTATCAGCCACAGAGAGGGCGAGGTCTTTCGGGAGAGTGCCGTCTGCCAGATCGCGCAACAGGGCTGGAGCCCTCGTATGTAGAGATCGGAAGCCTTCCAGCAGAGTTGACGGAAACTGAGACACGATGCACCATAACCGCTCCTCTGCCAGCGCCGCCAAGAAGTGCAGATAGAGCGACGTCGCGTGATCCATGATGCGATAAATCGGCAGCGACGACGACCACACGGAATCGATGATCGGTCCCAACTGCTCGGCCGCCATGTGCCCCGAAACCCGCAACGGGAAGCCGCCAGGTGTTCTCTCGGCCGGCGCCAGCATCATCAGGTGAAGCCAGCGCCCTCGGAGCGGCCCGAGGACTCCGCTCTGCAGGGCTAGGCCCAGCGGTATGAACATATGCTTGATGACGGCCTTCGACTGTCGTCTGGTGACAGGGATGAGCTTCTGCGCTGCGGTCGTGCCGGTGGTGTTGAAGAAATACGCTACTGGTTCGAGGCTCAACACGCCTTGTCGGCCCTCCGCCATTTCCAGAACGTATTGCGCATAGTCGTCATAAGTGGTCGGCAGTAGTTCCTGAAACGCCTCCAGGGCTCTCGGACCCGAAAGACCACGTTTGCGCCCGAACACTGTATCCCCGTTGACTCGCAGGATCGTGTGCAGCGTCTGTTGCGAGAGGGTCGGCGCATTACGAGTGCTTCGCAAGAAGGCCCGGCCCAGTCCTCTGAGACCGATACTCAAGGAGGCGAAGAGCAAGCGCCGTCGGAGCTGCTGCATCATCGGCCTGCAATCCAGGTCAGCCTATACGTCGCGGAGAGCTGATGCAGGATCGGAACGGCACGCTCGAACAGCAGGACCAAGTGCCGCAGCAAGCGCGACGACTACCAGTACCAAGACGGCCGCCGCGAGAGCCCCTGGCGCGGCTGGGCTGGTACCGATGAGTAATGAGCGAAGCGCTCGGCCAGCAAGCAGTGCGAGCGTCATTCCGACTGCCAGTCCCGCGACGGTAGGTACGACGACATCGCGCATTGCGAGCGCCACGATATGGGGGCGAGACGCTCCAAGGGCTAGTCGAAGTCCGAACTCTCTGGTGCGTCGCGCAACGTCATAGGCTACCAAGCCGAAAATGCCGACGGCGGCCAGAATTGTCGCCAAGAGCCCAGACGCTCCCAAAAATGTCCCAGTGACCCGCTGCGCCAACGTCGCGAAACCGAGATGGCTCGAGAGTGTCGTGACGTTCACGGGCGGTAATTCGGAAAACTCCGATCGCATGGCGTCGCGAATAGCTGACACCGCCGCTGAAACCGATTCGGCGCGAACGTGGAGGATGAGTGAAGTACGAGGGTGCTGCCAAAGCGGCAGGTACACGTGCGGTAGCGGGTCCTCGTTGATCATACGTTGCTTGATCGTTGATACCACTCCGATGACAACCGCAGTCTCCTCACCGAGACGAAACGCTTGGCCCAAGGGTGGTCCACCGCTCCAGAATCGCTCAGCCATTGCCTCGTTGACGATGGCCACACGTGGTGCGCGTTCATCGTCGCTCGTTAAGAAGTCTCGACCCGCGAGCCACCTGACACGCATCGTGTCGAAGTAGCCGTCGCTCACGACGCTGAAGCCGATCGTGGTGTCCTCGTCGGGCTGAGCCACATAGCCTGGCGTACTCACCCGCGCGGACGGGAGCGGTGTGAAGCCGAGGGGCACGCGCGTTGTGACACCGGCGCCACGAACCTGCGGTAGCGTGCGAAGCCTCTCGATCAGTTGCTGATGCGCCAGAGAGCCTGACCTTGCATCAGGCAGTTGCCCGGTGTCGTACCTGGCGAGCACGACATTCTCCTGGCTAAATCCCGCGTCGATGTTCCCGGCATTCTGAACGCTGCGAATCAGCAACGCCGTGATCACCAGGAACATACAGGCCAGACCGACTTGCGCTCCGAGCAGTATGCGTCGGACGAGGGTACCTGCACGTGACGTGACACCACTGCCTTCTTCTCGAAGATAGTGGACGATCTGTGGCCGGATCGCCTGAAGCGCCGGAGTGAGGCTCGCCAGTAGTGTCGTCGGGATCGTCAGTGCCGCAGCGAAGAGAATTACGCGGTTATCCAGAGCAACGTCGAGTGTCAAGGGATTGTCGGTTGGTGGCAGGAACGATGTGAGCAATCCCGCACTGAACCGGGCAATGACCATGCTCGCCAGAGCGCTAGCGAAGGCCACGGCCGTGCCTTCTGTGAGGAGTTGGAAGAGGAGGCGCTTTCGGCTGGCGCCGAGTCCCAGGCGGATCGCAAACTCCCGCCGGCGCTCAACGGCCCGCGCGAGCAACAGGTTGGCGACATTCATCGCCGCCAAAACCAGCACGAGCAGCGCAACGACCGCGAGCACGCCCAGCACCGGTCCGATTCCCCCTTGGGCGCCCCACGGCGAACGCCACACAGGAATCAGCGTCGGCTGTCGCGCGTCATCAATAGGCAGCGCCGCGTTCAGGTCCTTGGCTATGGTGTCGAGTTGCCCCTGTGCAGCCGCGCCATCGACACCGTCTCGCAGCCGTCCGAGACCGATCACCCAGCGCTCGTGACGCGCCTGAAGACTGACGCCACTCAAGCGCTCTTGCATCATCAGCGGCGTCCAGACATCGATCGACAATCCGAGGAGCGTCCCGGGAAAGCCCGGGCCGGCGACGCCGACTACTGTAAACGCGATGGAATTGAACTGAACGTTCTGTCCGACAACGTTCGGACTGCCACCGAATCGTCGCATCCACAGGCCGTGGCTGATGACCGCCACTGGATGAGTGCCTGGTGTACGGTCTTCGTCGTTGGAGAATCCCCGACCATGGGCCATGGGCACGCCGAGCGCGTCAAAGTAATTGCCAGACACCGCGTGCGCAATGACGGCGTCCGGTGTGTTTTCACTCTCTCGCGTCAGCACCAGTCGCTGAACTGCCGCCGCGCTGCCCACGACGTCTCGCAAGGACCTGGCGTGTTGGCGGTAGGCGTCGAAGTCGGAAAACGGGAGCGTGTCGAGAGCCCCAGTGGAGTTGCGGCCGGCCAACACGATCAATCCACCGGAATCGGGAATGGCCGGATAAGGGTTCAGGAGGATGCCGTTGCACCAGTTGAACACGGTAGTCGCCGCGCCCATGCCGAGTGACAACGTCACGATGCAGGCGATCGGCACACCTGGTCTGCGCAGCAGGAGCCTGGTGGTCGCCTGCACATCAACGGCGAGCGAGCCACACAAAGTGAGAACTGTCCGCACGGCAGCACGCAGCCGCCAATGGACGGATTTCTGGCTGGGCGTCCGGTCGCTAGACATCATCCCATCCTCCGGTTGTTGTCAGGGCAACCGGAGAATACTACGTTTGAGCACGACGAAGGGCGCACTCGTCGGAGGGCCGCATATGGGTTCGTGCAGTTGGCTGAACGCCACGCATCTGGCACCGGGATCCCGTAGAGTTCTGAAGCGGGTCAACGACCACGTGCGCCGACCAGACTGAACTACGCCCACAAGTCATGCCACTTGAATGGGTTGTGTGCGGTCAGGTGAGAACGTTCCTGCGATGGAGATCGCAGGAACGTCTGAGGGTTCAGCGCCGCTTTCCGAGTTCGGCCAGCGTCAGTCCACACGCCAAACTATGTTCAGGAAGACTGGTGAGCTCGCCAATCGAAGCTACGATTGGTCGGCCTCCGTGGCCGACATCAAGGCGCCGACTCTGCTCATGTTTGCGGATGTCGACACGATTCGCCCTGA
>CAZZPH010000133.1:0-7252 GCA_964655725.1 uncultured Hyphomicrobium sp. | reverse complement strand
GATGTCAGGTCGTGCAGGAGGCGGCCGAGGCAAATGACGTTAGCAAGAAATTCCCGCGGTTGGCGCGGTTGCGGACCAATCCTGTTTGATCGTGGCCTTTGGGTTACATAGGGTATGCGTTCTTTCGGCGTTGGGTCGGACCTATCGGAGGCTGGCTGGGCCAGTGTCCGGGGGCTTTCGGCTAGTGAAAGTCACGTGATTTGGGAATGATCCTCGCCTGTCGCGGGTGGCGGTGGAAGCGGGGATGATCTCTGGTTGCGCTGCCGCGGGCGGAGCCGGGATCAGGGCGCAGCACCTCGTCGGCATTGGCGATGGGGATTTTCATGTCCGTGCCTCCGTCGCAGAGAAGCGTCAGCCAGCCACTGTAATCCTCGAGCCGGGCGGCGACCACATGGATGATGTCCTCATGGCGCTGAATGCGCCCGCTGATCACGATGAGGCGCGAGAGCATGACGACTTTTCGGTAGCGCTCCAGCATCTTCGGCCAGACGACGGCGTTGGCGACACCGCTTTCGTCCTCGATGGTTATGAATACGACACCCTTGGCCGAGCCCGGGCGCTGGCGCACCAGAACAAGGCCTGCCACATGTACGAAAGCTCCGTCTTTCATGCCCCGCAGATCCTGGCAGGGTGCAATGTGCTTTGCAGCAAGGCGCGGGCGCAGGAAGCTCATCGGATGTGCTTTGAGAGAGAGCCGCATGGATTGGTAGTCGCCGACGACATGCTCGCTCAGGGGCATCTCGGGCAGGGCGACGTCCGGCTCGATGCCCTCCTCGCGCGCGGCGGCGTGGGCGAAGAGCGGCAATGGTGCGGCATCGGCAAGCCCCTTCACCTGCCACAGGGCTTGACGGCGGTTGAGCCCCAGCGAACGGAAGGCGTCGGCTGCGGCAAGCTTCTCGAGTGTCGCCAGCCTCAGACCTGAGCGCATCCAAAGATCGTGCATGCTGGAGAATCTGCCCGTCTCGCGCGCCGCCTCGAGCCGGAAAATCTCCTCGCGTCTCAGTCCATCGATTTGCCTGAGGCCCAGCCGCAGGGCGGGAGCGGGGGCTTCCTGACTTGCTCGCTTAGCGTTATGGGCTGGCGCTGTGGGCTCCAGTGTCGAATCCCAGGTGCTTTCGTTCCCGTCCGCACTGCGCACCTCCACGCCGTGCTCGCGCGCATCGCGCACGATCTGGGCGGGGGCATAAAAACCCATCGGCTGGGAGTTCAGGAGTGCACACGCAAAGGCCGCGGGATAATGGCATTTGAGCCAAGCCGACACATAGACGAGATGCGCGAAGCTCGCCGCGTGGCTCTCGGGAAATCCATACTCTCCGAAACCCTTGATCTGGTCGAAGCAGCGCTGTGCGAAGGCCCGGTCGTAGCCGCGTACGCTCATCGCACCGACCATCTTCTCCTCCAGAAGTCCGATGGTTCCGCGGCGGCGGAAGGTTGCCATGGCTTTGCGCAGTTCGTTCACCTCGTCGTCGCAGAAGCGTGCGGCCACCATCGCGATGCGCATGGCCTGCTCCTGGAAGAGCGGCACGCCTTTGGTCTTGCCGAGGATCTGGCGCAGTTCGTCCGGGGGGCCGTGCCCGGGTGCGGGCGCAGGATAGACCTCCGCCTCTAATCCGTCGCGCCGGCGCAGGTAAGGGTGAACCATATCGCCCTGGATGGGTCCTGGGCGCACAATGGCCACTTCGATGACGAGATCGTAGAAGCAGCGCGGTTTCAGTCGCGGCAGCATGTTCATCTGCGCGCGGCTCTCCACCTGGAATACGCCGATGCTGTCGGCGCGGCACAGCATGTCGTAGGTGGCGGGATCTTCGCGCGGGATGTTGGCGAGGGTGAGCCGGCGGCCGTGGTGGGCCGCGATAAGGGCGAAGGCGCGCCGGATGCACGAGAGCATGCCGAGCGCCAGAACGTCGACCTTGAGAAGCCCGAGGGCGGCGATGTCGTCCTTGTCCCATTCGATGAACGTGCGGTCCGCCATCGCGGCGTTGCCCACCGGCACGATCTCGATGAGCGGCCCGCGCGTCAGAATAAAGCCGCCCACATGCTGGGAGAGATGGCGGGGAAATCCCATGAGCTCACGCGCAAGCTCCAGAACGGTTGCGAGCAGCGGATCGGCGGGATCGAGTCCGGCTTCGCGCACGTGGCGCTCCGGCAGAGCCCCGCCCGAGCGTGTGCCCCACACCATGCCGGAGAGGGCCGAGACCGTATCCTCTGACAGTCCCATCGCCTTGCCCACATCGCGTACGGCGGATCGCGCGCGGTAGGAGATGACGGTGGCGGCAAGACCGGCGCGGTCGCGGCCGTAGCGCGCGTAGATGTACTGGATGACCTCCTCGCGCCGGTCGTGCTCGAAATCGACGTCGATGTCGGGCGGCTCGCGACGGGCATGACTGACAAAGCGCTCGAACAGGAGATCGATCTCGGCCGGGTTCACGGCTGTGATGCCGAGGCAGTAGCACACGGCGGAGTTGGCGGCTGAACCGCGTCCCTGGCAGAGGATGCCGCGGCTTCTGGCAAAGCACACGATGTCGTGGACGGTGAGAAAGTAGGGGGCATAGCCAAGCTCTGCGATGAGGGTAAGTTCACGTGTGATCGTGGAGCGGATCTTCTCCGGCAGGCCGCCGGGGAAGCGCTGGCGGGCCCCCTCCCATGCGAGCGCTTCCAGATGCGCTTGCGCCGTGCGGCCGGGTGGAACCGGCTCGTCGGGATACTCATAGACGAGTTCGTCGAGCGAGAAGCGGCAGGCCTCCACAACTGCAATCGTGCGCTCAAGCGCATCCTCGAAGCCTTGGAACAGGCGCGCCATTTCGGCCGGTCTTTTGAGATGGCGTTCGGCGTTCGCCTCCAGAAGAGAGCCGGCCCTCGACACAGTCGTGTGATGGCGGATGGCGGTGAGGACATCCTGGAGGGGGCGGCGATGGGGAGCGTGATAGAGTACCTCGTTGGTGGCGATGAGGGGGGTGGCGCATTGCCGGGCGAGTGATGCCAGGGCTGAGAGGCGCGCGCGGTCGTGGCCTTGGTAGGTGCACGAGGCGGCCAGGAACAGGGGTGCGGCGCCCGTCGCGTCCTTCACGCGGGCGAGGGCCGCGGAAAAGTCCTCTCCCGCGGTTCCCTTCGTCTTCGGCGTGGGGGCCGGAAACGATCGGGGAGGCAGCGCGATAAAGAGATTGTCCTGCGCGTGCGCAGCGATGTCGGTCAGGTCGAGAATGCAAGTCCCTTTTTTGGCCCGCCCCTGGCCAAGTGACAACAGCCGTGTCAGGCGCCCATAGCCTGCGCGCGTCATTGGCAGGCACAAAAGGCTGGGTGCATCCCTGAGATCGAGCCGTGCACCGGGCAGGAAACGTACGCCGGCCTCCCTGGCGGCGACATGGGCGCGCACAATTCCAGCGAGTGTATTGTGGTCTGCGATGCCGATGGCTGAAAGGCCGATCGCCTTGGCCTGCGCGACGAGTTCGTCAGCGTGGGAGGCACCGCGCAGGAAGGAGAAATTGCTCGCCACTCCGATCTCGGCGTAAGGCGGAGCATTGCTGGGATGATGGAGACGGTTCATGGGTCTTGCCTCATCATCCAAAAAGGCCATGCAGGAACCAGCGGGGTGCATCCTCGCTTCCCGCCGCGCCATAGCGCCCCTCGCGAAAGATCCAGAAACGCGCGCCGCCGTTCGCCTCGATGACGTAGTAGTCGCGGGTCCGATCGCGAACGGGATGGGAGGCGTCCGCGGCCGCCAGGTGGCGCCACCACTCCGGCGCGATACGCTCGGGTCCCTGGGCTTTCGATACGGTGTGGACGGCACGCCGCCATGTGAAGCGCAAAGGTGGACCTTCTGGAACTTCCGCGACGACGCTCACAGGCTCGGGCCGTGGCAGCAGGAATGGCGGGCGCGGGGCGGGATGCGCGGGTGCGTTGTCCTCGTCCGCCTTCGATGAGCGGCTGGATAATGACGCGAGTGATGCGTGTGCTGGACGGCGCTTCTGTGCGTGCTCAGGAATGTGGCTGTCATGAGGTGCCAGGTTGATGAGGCAGGTCTCGCCCAGGTGGTTTGCGAGGCGGTCGATCAGGTTTGCCAGACGGCTGTCCGGCGCGGCATGCCGGGTGTGTGCGTGTATGGCATGTGCGTGTCCGGGATGTGCGAGAGTGGTCTGCTCGGCGCACGACGCTTCGGCCTCGATCGCGTCGAGCACGGCGACGTCGATTCCGAAGCCGGCATCGATGCCGTCGAGCTTCTTGTCCAGAAGATGCAGGATATGGGCGGCCTCCGCGCTCGGACGGCTGAGCCCGATCGTGATGCGGGCGAGCGTTCCGTCGGTGCGAAAGAGTGTGAGTGCGATGCGCCGCGCGCCAAGGCCTGCCTCTCTCAAGGCTGTGCACAGGTCGCCGGTCAATGCTGTGATCTGTGACGACAGGACTTCGCAGGACATGAGCGGCTCGCTCCAGGCGCGCCTTCGCGAGAGGGCGGGCGGCTCCTGGAGGGCCGCGCAGGGCTCGGGCGCCCGTCCATGCGCCTGATCGAGGCGCAGGAGGACACCATCGATGAGAGCGCCGCCGCCGGAATTTACCGGGCGCTGGCGGAGCGCTCGCCCGTTAGCCTTGGAGGAAAAGCGCCGCTCGAGTGTGGCGCGCGGCACTCCGGCAAGATCGCCGATGCGCTTCAGGCCGAGACGCCTGAGCAGCAGGACGCTTTGAGGAGAAAGACGCAGAGCTTCTACGGCGAGTGGTGCCAGGGCGGCAGCGATGGCGCCGTGCGGTGCGATGGTCCACGCGCTGGAGCAGATGCAAGGGGACGACGAGGTGCGGGAGGTAGGGCGACGGCTGGGATGGATACTGGCGCGCGCAAGCGCATGGGCTGCACCCAGTGTGCCGGCGAGACCGGCGCGGGCCGTGATGCCGCAGCGGGCCAGACGCGTGACAAGATCGTCGAGCAGACACTCCTCCCCGCCGAAGAGATGGGCAACGCCGGTGACGTCGATCCATATCCCGTCAGTGCCGTCGGTGTTGCGGGCTGGGCCATAGCGTCCGAGCCAGTGTGCGAGGCGTGCGAGAGCGTCTTCGTCGGCTAAAGGCTCGGCTGGATGTGAGAGGAGGGCCGGCACGGCCGCGCGCGCGTCCGCCAAGCTGAGGCCCGGATGCAATCCCGCGCGCGCCGCACAGGCATTGAGAGCCGTGATGCGGATGCCGCGCGCGCCGTTTTCCACGAGGGCGAGCGGCGTCTCATCCGGAACGGATGCGGGATTGCTCCGCTTCAATCTCTCGATCGGCCAATGGGGCAGCCATACGGAAACGATGCGTTTCATGAGACGATTCCCAGGACCGCTTACAGGACCACTCACAAGACCACTCCATGAGCATGCGCGTTCCGGCCGCCGCGGGTGCCATGCGGCAGCGTTCCAGTGTGACGGCGAGACGGGAATTGCCTGGTGCGCGCCGATCGAGGAGATGCGGCGTGCCGGGTGCAGGGCCAATGCGCCAGCGTGTGGACATCGCCCCGGCCGCGGGGCTGCAAGCCCCCGTCAGAAGAAGGCAGGGTGTGCGGCCCTTGAGGGCGGCAAGGCTCATGCGGCGCGCGGGCGTCAGGGCCACCGTGTCGAGACATCCGATCGCAAGGCACATCGCGCCGGAGGCAACACCTTCCTCGAGCGCCCATAGAACATCCCTTGCGCGCGTGGCTTCCACCAGGATCACACCGGCGGGATCAAGGCCCAGTTGGAGAAGCCCCGGCCCATAGAGACCGCCTGTTTCATGGGCGATGTGGCGTGTGGTGCACAACAGGATCGGCCGCCTCGTGCGCGCCTCCATTGCGCTTTCTGGCGCGCAGGTCCGCTGGCGGCGGCAGGCCAGCGCGAGCGCGAAGGCCAGCGCACGGGCCTGAGCTGCCGCCTGCGGCGTGTCTGGCTTGATCTCGTGACAGGCTGCCGTATCGAGCCCGCCAGGGCCCAGAAGCACGTCGATCCCGGGGGCTGCAAGGTTCCAGATGTCAGTATGCTGTGTCGGCTCCCTCACGGCCCCGTCCATGGCCCCGTCCATGGCTACGTCCAGGGACGGCCTTTCGATTCGCGCCAGTGCATGACGCAGAGAGGCGATCAGGTGCTCCCGGGGAGCTTGCGCGTGGGAGGGGCCGGCCAGCTTGGGGCCCGGCTTTCGGGGCGGCGCAGGGAGAGAGCCATGGGCCAGATCGTCTGCGACCGGAGCGGCGAGGGGGGGCACGCCGCTCCGGCGCGCAGGCATCCGGGTGTGCTTCAACTCCAACAAACGCGCGCACCTGGATGTTTCGTGGGCAGCCGATGGCGACGGGGCGGACTTGAGATCCGGGGGATTGGGGGGATCGGAATCGAGGACCGCCTGGAACATGACACGACGCTTCACGGCAAAGGGTTGGAAGAACGCCACGCACTCACTTTGTACGCTTTATGTTCTACTTTTGATCCGCCTTGGCGTCAAGGGATATTCCTCATGCCGTTCCCAAAAAAGGACAGCGGATGTGGGGGATGCCCAACCGGCAGCGCACAGACGCCACTGCCCACAGGAGCCACCGCACTGCCGCCGGCGGCGCAATCCCTGTCGATGAAATTCGGGAAGAAATGATCAGAAAACGAAGCCGGGCTTCTTATCGAAACCAGGCAGCAGCGGCCCGGTGGCATCGAAGGCGTCCCGATGAGCGATGGTCCCGCCGGTCCGCCGCCACACGGCCCCACGCCCGGTGCCGCGCTCCGCGAGAATCGCGACCAGCCGCCCGCCGTCCTTCAATTGCGCGAGCAAAGTTTCAGGCAGTTCGGCCACGGCGCCCTCGACCACGATGACATCATAGGGTCCCTCGCCCGGATAGCCCGCCGCCAGTTCGCCCTCGACCACTGCGACGTTGTCGGCACCGAGAGATTGCAGTGTCCGTGTCGCCTCGGCCGCCAAACCGGGGTCGGCCTCGAGCGCCACAACGGTTTGGCCCAGGCGGGCCAGGATCGCGGCCGAATAACCTGTCGCACAGCCGATATCCAGCACCAGATCGGAAGCCTCGATCTGCGCGAGCTGGATGAGTTTTGCGAGTGTACGCGGCGCGAGCAGAGCCCGTCCCGTGCCATGCACCGCGCTTGTGCCGTCGACGGGCAGATCGATATCGACATAGGCGAGTGTGCGGCGCGCGGGCGCGATAAACGCCTCGCGCGGGATGGCGCCCATCGCTCTGGGGATGCGCCGGTCGGTAATGTCGCTGGGTCGCACCTGCGATTCGACCATGTTCAGTCTCTGGATCGCGTGGTCGGTCATGCCT
>CAZZPH010000132.1:0-7284 GCA_964655725.1 uncultured Hyphomicrobium sp. | reverse complement strand
AGAGCTACGCTTCCGCCGACGAGCAGTTCCATCTGGCGCTCGCCAGCGCGACGTCCAATCCGCTTCTGGTGTGGCTTTATCAGCGCATCAACGACATTCGGACGCACGCGCTGTGGGGGGAGATGCGTCAGAAGATCGTTACGCCTGAGAACATGCGCATCTATAACGAGCAGCATGCCGCCATCGTGCGCGCGGTCCAGATCCGCGATGCGGCTCATGCCGCCGAGGTCATGATTCAGCACATGCAAAAGGCGCGCAATGACCTCGTCGGTGCCCATAGCAGGTAATGCGGTGACAGCAGGACGCGATCGATCATCACCTCGTTGCGCTCAAAAAATTTTCAAACAGCAGCCGTGATTGAGCAGCAAATGATGGCATGTGTGCATGAGCGGCGGCTTCCATGCGATCCAGTGCGCCAAGTCCCTGGGACCGCTCGAGCGCCTCGGCATAGGCTGGCACGTCAGCCCACTCCGACACTGTCGTCTCCTCGATCTCCACGTGGTATTGCAATCCCCAGGCCCGTGTTGCGATCCGCATCGCCTGACAGCCGCAGGCCGGCGAACTCGCAAGCACTACAGCACCCTCGGGAGGCTGGCGCACGGCAACCGAGTGCCATTGCAAGGCCTTGAAATTCTCGGGTAGTCCACGAAAGAGCGGATCGGCGAGCCCGTGCGATGTGAGCGTTATGTCGAGAACGCCGATCTCGGGCGGGTTCTGCGGTCCGCATGTTCCCCCGAGCGCATCGGCGAGGAGTTGGTGGCCAAGGCAAATGCCAAGAAACGGCCGCTCCATGTCCCGGACCCAGCGGCGGATGGCCCGCTTCTCTTCGATCATCCATGGACACGTGTCGGTGTCCCAGACATCCATGGGGCCCCCCATGACCCACAGCGCATCATAGGGATCGAGCCGAGGGATGGGTTCACCCTGATCCAGTTCGACCGCATCCCATGCTATGCCTGCCTCCTGAAGGTAGGATCGCAGCCGCCCTGGATGTTCGCACGCGATGTGCTTAAGAACGAGCAGGCGCATCTCTTTCGCTCTCCGTATCTGAAACTCGCATTCGCGCAAGAAACTCAGTTCCCAGCTTGCCATCATGGTCAGGCAGCGTTCTAAGGCGCGCCTGCACAACGTGCCCGCAAAGCGATCGAACCGAAAGGGTTTGATGATGACAGACACAATACCGGACAGGATCGTCTCTGGGCAGTGCCTGTGCGGGGCAGTCCGGTTCGAGCTTCACGGACCGCTGCGGCCTGTGATCATGTGCCATTGCCGGCAGTGCGCGCGCTGGACCGGCCATGCGGTTGCCGCAACTGCAGTCAGGCCTGAAAACTTCCGGCTCGTCTCGGGAGCCGACGCATTGCGCTGGTATCGCTCATCGAACCATGCAGACCGGGGGTTTTGCGCGACGTGTGGCTCAAGCCTGTTTTGGCGGCCCTCCGGCGGGGACCGTATCGCCATATTGGCGGGCTCGATCACTCCGCCGACCGGGCTGACAACCGCGGCTCACATCTTTACGGCTGAGAAATCCGACTATTATGCTCTCGAGGACGGCTTGCCGGTATTCCCGGGCAGTGCCGGAGACGCCGCCCTGGCGCCCGGGGATGGGTCCTCAGAATAATGGTCTTTTTCGCGGCCTAGAGCGTGAGGCTTGGCCGAATGGGTATCGACGCGCCGGGGAATATCCCAATAGGAAACAAAAATTCTTGCCAGTTGAGTTCCATCTCAGGTGCTGATACGAATTGCCGCGAGATCATAACAGCGGGAGAGCACGGAATGTGCGGCATCGTAGGTTTGTTCATCAAGGACCGGGCGCTCGAGCCTCAACTTGGTGTGCTGACGAATGGCATGCTGGGGACGATGTGCGAACGCGGGCCGGACTCGGCGGGGTTCGCGGTGTACGGCGCGCCTGTCGGCGGTAAGGCGAAGATCACAATCCAGTCGTCGGATCCAGACAGCGCATTCGACGGTCTGGCCAAGGCTCTGACCAGTGCGACCGGTGCCGACGTACAAATGCACCGCAAGTCCACGCACGCCGTCTTGTCCGTTGCCGAGGACAAGGTGGACGACGTACTCAAGACACTGAGGTCGGCGCATCCCGGCGTGCGCATCATGGGTGTCGGACAGTCCATCGAGATCTACAAGGAAGTGGGACTGCCCTCGGTGGTCGCTAAGCAATTCGATCTGGCGCACATGACCGGCACGCATGCGATCGGCCACACCCGTATGGCAACGGAAAGCGCGGTCACGACGCTCGGCGCGCATCCGTTTTCGACCGGACCCGACCAGTGTCTCGTGCACAACGGTTCCCTGTCCAACCACAACAGCCTGAAGCGCAAGCTTCGCCATGACGGGATGTCGTTTGAAACCGAGAATGACACCGAGGTCGCTGCTGCTTACATCACGTGGCGGATGAACCAGGGCATGAACCTCGGCGAAGCGCTCGAGAAAAGCCTCGACGATCTGGATGGCTTCTTCACGTTCGTCGTGGGCACCAAGAACGGGTTCGGCGTGCTGCGCGATCCCATCGCGTGCAAGCCTGCCGTCATGGCTGAAACGGATCGCTATGTCGCCTTCGGATCGGAGTACCGCGCGCTCGCCGGCCTTCCCGGCATCGAGAGCGCCAAGGTGTGGGAGCCCGAGCCTGCGACAGTCTATTTCTGGGAGCGATAGGAATGCGCACGATCGATCTGGCCGATAAACCGCTCAGGGAACTCAATTCAGAGCTTCACCGGCAGTCTCAGGGTACCAACGAAAAAGATTGGATCGTCCTCAATCCGCGCGGTCAGCACGCAGTTGCCGTGGGCGTCGATGCGCCGCTGGCGATCACCGTGAAGGGCAGCGTGGGCTATTACTGCGGCGGCATGAACAAGACCGCGACGATCACCGTGGAGGGATCCGCAGGGCCGGGTGTCGCTGAGAACATGATGTCCGGCAAGGTTGTGATCAAGGGCGATGCCAGCCAGTACGCCGGCGCCACGGGCCGCGGCGGGCTGTTGGTGATCGAAGGCAATGCAGCCTCCCGCTGCGGGATTTCGATGAAGGGCATCGACATTGTCGTGCGTGGCAACATCGGCCACATGTCAGCGTTCATGGCGCAGAGCGGTCATCTTGTCGTGCTGGGCGATGCGGGCGATGCGCTGGGCGATTCCATTTATGAGGCCAAGCTGTTCGTGCGCGGCAACGTAAAAAGCCTCGGTGCCGATTGCATCGAGAAAGAGATGCGGCCCGAGCATCATGAGGCACTTGCCAAGCTCTTGGCCGCGGCCGGAATCACGGATGTCCAGACCAGCGAATTTCGCCGTTACGGATCGGCCCGAAAACTCTACAACTTCAACATCGATAACGCGGATGCCTATTGATGACCTATCACAATCCCCCCACCACGCCCCGCAAGTCAGCCACCTTTGACGACTACACGCTGTCTGAAATCCGGCGCGCAGCGGCGACGGGCATTTACGACATCAGGGGTGGCGGCGCGAAGCGCCGGGTCCCGCATTTCGACGATCTCTTATTTCTGGGGGCGTCGATGTCGCGCTATCCCCTCGAGGGCTATCGTGAGAAGTGCTCGACCGGGGTTGTGCTCGGCACGCGCTTTGCCAAGAAGCCGATCGAGCTCAAAATCCCCATTACGATCGCAGGCATGAGTTTTGGTTCCTTGTCCGCCCAGGCCAAAGAGGCTCTGGGGCGGGGCGCGACGATTGCCGGCACCTCCACGACCACGGGCGATGGTGGCATGACGCCGGAGGAGCGCGGAGAGTCTAAGACTCTTGTCTATCAATATCTGCCGTCGCGCTACGGCATGAATCCAGACGACTTGCGCAAGGCCGATGCGATCGAGGTGGTCGTTGGACAAGGCGCAAAGCCCGGTGGCGGCGGCATGTTGCTCGGTCAGAAGATCTCCGATCGCGTTGCGGAAATGCGCACGCTGCCCAAGGGCATCGACCAGCGCTCGGCATGCCGTCATCCTGATTGGACCGGGCCTGATGATCTGGAAATCAAGATTCTTGAATTGCGCGAGATCACGGGTTGGGAGAAGCCGATCTACATCAAGTGCGGCGGTGCGCGGCCCTACTACGACACAGCGCTTGCCGTAAAAGCGGGTGCCGACGTCGTGGTGATCGACGGCATGCAGGGTGGCACGGCTGCCACGCAAGAGGTCTTTATCGAGCACATCGGCCAGCCGACGCTGGCGTGCATCCGCCCTGCCGTCCAGGCGCTGCAGGATCTTGGTATGCATCGCAAAGTCCAGCTCATTGTGTCGGGCGGCATTCGCAATGGTGCCGATGTTGCAAAGGCATTGGCGCTGGGAGCAGACGCCGTTGCGGTGGGAACCGCAGCACTTGTCGCATTGGGCGACAACGATCCCGAACTGGAGGCCGAGTACAACAAGCTCGGCACAACGGCGGGTGCCTACGATGACTGGCACGAGGGTCGCTGCCCCGCGGGTATCACAACTCAGGACCCCGATCTTGCCAAGCGCCTCGATCCGGTGCGCGCAGGCCGGCGGCTTGCGAACTACCTGAAGGTCATGACACTCGAGGTGCAGACCATCGCCCGTGCGTGCGGGCACAACCACATCCACAATCTCGAGCCCGAGGACTTGTGCGCGCTGACGATCGAGGCGGCCGCAATGGCGCGGGTTCCACTCGCCGGAACAGGTTGGATTCCGGGCCAAACTACCTTCTGAGAAAGTTGTCCTGAACAGCGCCTCAGACGCGACGACGTGAACCAAGAAACGAGTGCGCCGCAGGGCGGCCGGAGGAGGAAAAGTAGATGACGATGGACCTTGCAACCTTGGCGAAGGACCGGGGCATCCGGTACTTCATGATTTCCTTCACCGACCTGTTCGGCATGCAACGTGCCAAGCTCGTTCCTGCCTCAGCAATTGGAGAGATGCAGAGAGACGGCGCGGGCTTTGCAGGATTTGCGACCTGGCTCGATATGACGCCGGCCCATCCCGATATGTTCGGAATGCCGGACGCAGCAGCCGTCATTCAGCTGCCATGGCGCAAGGAAGTGGCGTGGGTTGCCGCTGATTGTGTCATGGACGACAAGCACGTCGAGCAGTCGCCGCGTGTCGTTCTCAAGAAGATCCAGGCGCGCGCGGCCGACAAGGGGCTTTTCATGAAGTCCGGTGTCGAGTGCGAGTTCTTCCTGATCAATCCCGACGGATCGGCGATTTCGGATCATCGCGATATCGCGCCCAAGCCCTGCTACGATCAGCAGGCCCTCATGCGCCGCTTCGACGTCATCGCTGAAATTTGCGACTACATGCAGGAACTGGGCTGGAACCCCTATCAGAACGACCATGAGGACGCGAACGGCCAGTTCGAAATGAACTGGGACTTCACAGATTGCCTCGTGACGGCCGACCGGCATTCGTTCTTCAAGTTCATGGTGAAGTCGATCGCCGAGAAGCACGGCCTGCGCGCCACTTTCATGCCCAAGCCCTTCACCAGCCTGACCGGCAACGGCTGCCATGTGCATATGTCGGTGTGGGATGAGAGCGGCAAGACCAACATGTTCCTCGACACGACCGACGAGATGGGGCTCTCCCAGCAGGGCTATCATTTTCTCGGGGGCATCATGAAGCATGCCGAAGGTATGGCGGCAATCACCAACCCGACGGTCAACTCCTACAAGCGCATCAACGCACCGCGCACGATTTCGGGCGCGACGTGGTCGCCCAATACCGTAACCTGGACGGGCAACAACCGCACGCACATGGTGCGCGTGCCCGGCAAAGGACGGTTCGAGTTGCGCCTGCCGGACGGAGCGGCCAACCCCTATCTCTTGCAGGCGGTTATCCTGGCTGCAGGCATTGATGGCGTCGAGACCAAGGCCAGCCCCGGACCACGCTACGATATCGACATGTATCAATTGGGGCACACGGTGAAAGATGCGCCGAGGCTCCCCCTCAACATGCTCGATGCGATCCGCAGCTTCGAGAAGGACACCCACCTCACGTCAATGCTGGGACAGGATTTCGCGCAGAGCTACATCAAGCTCAAGAGCGCGGAGTGGAACTCCTACGCTGCACATCTGACGAACTGGGAGCGGGAGCACACCCTCGACGTCTGACCGTGGTGGCCGTTGGTAGCAGGCCGCGGCCGTTTCACGGCTCAGCCGGCGAGAGCACCCGGCTGGGTGACGGCCACAGGCCGGGCGGGCATCTCCGTCTCGCCGGCCTGCAGCCGGTGGTCGGCGAGCAGGTGGCGCAGTGCCCGTTCGGACAGCGCCGTGATCGTGAACAGCGGGTTGACGCCGAGTGAGCGCGGAATAATGGCGCCGTCGATGACGTAAAGTCCCTCGTGCACGGCGTTCGTCCCCACTCCCGGCGTTGCATCGAAAACCTGGGACTTGTGGTTGACGACGCCGTCGGCGCGGTCCCGGCCCATGCCGCAGCCGCCCAGCGGATGGGCGGTGGCGGGCTGATGACCCATGACGGTACCGGCGAGCGGGTTCTTCACATAGTCGCCGCCAGCCGTTTCAACGACAGCCTTGAGGGCTGCATCGAGGCGCTGATAACAGGGCTCTTCGCGTGCGCCGGGCCATGACAGGACGAGCCGGTCGTTGTCCAGGTGGAAGGCACCCGATGCGCTGTCGTGGGAGACTGCGAAATAGGTCTGAAGGCTGGCGAAGGGGCCCTTGTAGACGCCGCTGACGAGGCTCTGGAGCGCGCCGAGCAGGCGCCCGTTGGGCAAAAACATGACAGGCAGCGCGGGAGCAACCGCAGATGGCACCGCGCCTTCCTGGATCGTCAGCTCATGATCGAGGTTCTGCGCATCCCTGAATTCGATCTGCCCGCTGACCGACGCCCCGATCTCCAGTCCATCGATGCGGGGGGGATGACCGACGCCTACGGAATTGACGGTCGTCTTGGCACCGTAGCCGAAGGCAATGATATCTCCGTTGGCGGAAAACCTGCGGCCGAGCCGGTCGGAAACGGCGAGCCCGCGGTCTCTCGAGCGCAGCAGGATTTCCGTCGAACCCAGTGTGCCAGCCGCGAGGATGACCATGGCCGCATCGATGATGCGCTCGCCATCGCTCTTGTCTGTTTCTCTGACGTGCACGCGCCATCCGCCATCCCGGGCCTTGGTGACATGCTGAACTGTCATGCCCGTGAACATCGCCGCGCCATGGCGCGCCGCATCCGGCAGATAGGTCAAGGCGACGGTGTTCTTAGCGCCGACATTGCAGCCCGCGCAGCAATCACCGCAGCGTGTGCAGGCAGGCTGCGCGATGCCGGCAGGATTGATGTTGTCCTCAAAGCTCACCGCCACA
>CAZZPH010000131.1:0-7286 GCA_964655725.1 uncultured Hyphomicrobium sp. | reverse complement strand
ATGGATTTGAAGAGATCAAGGTGTGCACCGGCTATCTTCTCGACGGGGAACGCATTGACCGTCTCCCTGCCGGACAAAATGCGCAGGCGCGCGTCAAGCCCATTTACGAGGTCTTCGAGGGCTGGTCGCAATCGACACGCGGCGCGCGCAGCTGGGCCGATCTGCCCGCTCAGGCGATCAAGTATGTGCGCCAGATCGAGGAGCTGATCGAGTGTCCGGTGACGCTGCTCTCCACCAGCCCGGAGCGGGACGACACTATCCTGATGAAGGATCCCTTCCTCTCGTGAGAGTTTGAGAGAAGTGGCGCTTTACGAGCCCTTAGAGCCGACGCGCGCGGCAGGCCTTCAGCGCCTGGAGGCATTTCTGCCATCGGCGGGCAGCCACTATGCGCGTGAACGTAACACCGATCGCGGGCCATCCGATCGTGCCAATGTTTCGATGCTGTCGGCCTATCTGCGTCATCGCCTGATCGGGGAGGACGAGGTGGTGCGCAAGGTGGTGGCGCGCCACGGCATGAAGGCGTCGGCCAAGTTCGTGGAGGAGGTCTGCTGGCGCACCTACTGGAAGGGCTGGCTGGAGCTGAGGCCGCGGACCTGGACCGATTATCTCGACGAGCTTGCCGGTGCGCGGGCGGCCCTCGATGGCGATCCGGAGACCTTGAAGCGCTACGATACCGCTGTGCACGGCAGGACCGGCATTCCAGCTTTCGACGCCTGGGCACGCGAGTTGATAGAGACCGGCTACCTACACAATCACGCGCGCATGTGGTTCGCCTCGATCTGGATCTTTACGTTGCGGCTGCCTTGGACGCTGGGAGCCGATTTCTTCCTGCGCCATCTGATTGACGGGGATGCCGCCTCCAACACGCTGTCGTGGCGCTGGGTGGCCGGTCTCCACACAACCGGCAAGGCCTACGCGGCGCGGGCGGAGAATATCAGCCAGTGCACCGAGGGACGTTTCGACGTGCGCGGGATGCTCGACGAGATGCCTGAGCCGCTGACGGAACATGTCTCGCGTCCGGCTGGCAAGTTGCGGCCGGTGATGAGTATGCCGCCCGGCGCGCCCGTCGTGCTGCTTTTGACAGAGGACGATCTTTGCGCCGAGCAATGGCCGCTTGATCCTGATGGGGTGCGCGGTGTCGCCGCCATGATGTCCGCGGCGAGCTATCCGGGTCTAGCGGAGCCCGTATCTCAGTTTCGCATCGGTGCGATCCAGGATGGCCTGCACCGCGCGGCCAAGGTCTATTCCTGCCCGGTGCTCGATCTTGCGGCGGGTTCGCCGTCACTTTCTGCCTTCTGCCATGCCAACGCCGCAGAACTGATCGTGACGGCGCACGTTCCCGTTGGACCCGCCCGATCGGACTTTGAGGCGCTCATTCAATCGCTCGCCGGCACGGGCCTGGGCGTGATCGAGGTGCGCCGTGCCTGGGACGCGGCGTTCTGGCCGCACGCGCGGCGGGGTTATTTCGATCTCAAAAGCCGCATTCCGGAAACCCTGGAGCGGCTGGAACTGATCTAACGGAAGCGGCGGGCTTCAGGCGGCGCTTACGATGCCGCGGGCACGCGCCAGCGCGCCGTCCTCCAATTCGACGGCCAGGAGCCGTGCCGGATCGACGGGCCCAGGCAGCGTGATCTGTCCTGGGGGCACATGCTGGAAGCCGAAGCGGGCATAGTAGGGCAGGTCACCCACGAGCAGCACCAGCGAGCGTCCAGCCGCGCGGGCGGCTTCGATGCCTTCACCGACAAGCTGGCGGCCATATCCCTGACCCGCGAATTGAGGCGCTACGGCAAGTGGCCCCAAGAGCAGCGCGCCGGGTTTCCCGCCGATGGTGATCTCAGTGAATCGGACTGCTGCCACGATGTCCCCCTCGCGGAACGCCACACGACAGAATGGGGACGGGGCCTGCAGCGGATCACCGGCACTTTCCCGTATCCGGTAGGCTGTACGCGCGAACCGGCCGGGGCCGAAGACTTCAGCATGGAACTGCGCAAGGCTTGCGGCATCATCGGGCCGAGCGGGGCGTGTGAGAATTTTGTCCGACATGGATCTTTCAAGTCCGCTCTTGAGAGCATCTGAGCGCGGCTAGCACGGCGCGCCATCCCGGTCCAGGCGCATGCGCGCGCAGGGCTACTCACCAGACGTCGCAGCGCGCCTGTCCATCCAGAACCTCGGCGAGGCGGCTGCGCACGGGCGGGTGAACATCGTCGGGAAGGGTGCTGCAGGGAAAGAAGCTCTGAGCTGCAATTTCGCGATTGGGGGGCGGGATGGCCGGTTGCGACCATCGCCTGACGACGAAGAGGGCAATGTGGTCGCCAGGAAAGGCGCGGAAGTTCGCGAAGAGCCCGAATAGCTCGGGCTCGCCTTCGATGATCACGCCTGCTTCTTCTTGAAGCTCGCGCCGGAGGGCATCCAGCACGCTCTCACCTCGCTCCACGCCGCCGCCGGGGAAATGCCAGCCTGGGCGGTAGGTATGCCGGATCAGCAGCACCCGGCCTTCCGGGTCGAGGACCAGTCCCTGGGCTCCGAGTGTGAGGCCGCGCGACAACCGCCAGTAGCGTTGCAGTGTGCGCGCGGTGAGTTTGCGGGGGTCCATGGCGTCGGTATCTCGCTTCTATTCGCCAACGAATAGGGCTCAGCGTTTCAGCTGTGTAAACCGGAAATGCAAGTTGCCTTTTGGCGGAACGTGATATGAAGCGCGCCTGACGCCGACTTCCCGGGAACTTGAATGCCTGCAACGGTGACACTTGCTCACCTGACGGATGTCCACCTCGCCCCGATAACTGGGTTCACGCCCCGTTACTGGGACATCAAACGCGCCTTGGGGTATGCCAACTGGGTGCGTGGCCGGCGCAGGGTCCACCAGCGGTGGGCCTTGGATGCCATCGTGACGGATATGCGGTCGCAGCATCCTGACCATATTTTTGTAACAGGTGATCTCGCCAATCTTGGGCTCCCTGGAGAATATCAGGCCGCAGCGCGCTGGCTGCAACAGGTGGGGGACCCCGAACGGGTTTCCGTGATCCCGGGAAATCACGACATTTACACGATCTTGCGCCATGGGCCGTCTTGCTTGGAGGTTTGGCAGCCCTACATGCGCTCCGACCCTTTTGGTGCGCGCGTGCTGAGCGATGATTGGGAGTTTCCCTTCGTGCGGCGCATCGGTCCGGTCGCGCTCATTGCGCTCAATTCTGCTGTGGCGACGCCACCCTTCGTGGCCGCCGGGCAACTGGGGGATCGCCAGCGAGAGCGCTTGGTCAGCGTGCTTCGACATCCGCTGATCACAGATCTCATTCGCCTCGTACTGATCCATCATCCGCCAGTGCCGGGACAGGCTCCGCGGCGACGCGCCCTCAGAGATGCCGGCGAAGTCGAACGCATTCTGATTCAGCATGGAGCCGACCTTGTCGTCCATGGCCACAATCACACCGAGTCGCTGGTCTGGCTGCCATCACAGGAGAGACCGATCCCCATTGTCGGCGGTGCGTCGGCCTCCGCAGCCCATCGCCACAAGGACGAGCCAATGGCCCGCTATCATCTTCTGCGATTGACGCGCACGGACCAAGGCCGTGAAATCGAGGTCATTGTGCGCGGACTGGATGGTGACGGACGCGGTGTGCGCGAACTCTCCCGCCGCGTGCTGATCCCTGACGAGGTTTATCCGGCCACATAGCGCAGGAGAAGTCCCGTCGCGTCGTCAGAGGTCTTGGCGCGCGGGAACTGGATGCACTGGGCATCGCTGGTCTCCAATTGCCGCAATTCTGCAATCAACGCGGCAAGGCCGTTTTTTAAGGCCGCATCAAGCAACGTTTCTGCTGTGTAGTTGTGGAAGATTTCCACCAGTCGCATCAGGCCGTCGCTGGCAAGCAGGACCTCGCAATCGCGGTCGAGGGGAATGTGCCCGCTGATGATCAGGCTGTCAGGCGGCGCGGTGATTGAGAACACGCCATAGCCGCCTTCGACATTCATGCAAAGCCGTGCGGCGCGCAGCTTCGGCCATAGACTGGCGCGGGCGGCCGACTGGTCGATCGATGGGTCCGCCGCACGCAGCGCATTGAGTGACTCGCGAACCCAGGTATCTCCGGCAGCGTGCTCGTCAACGCCGACACGGAAGACATCGCCGCCGGAGCGGGCGATCAGCGCGCAGTCTCCCAGGCTCAGGTAGGACAAGCCATTGCGTTCGCTTCGCACCACAATCCCTGCAGCGGAAGGGTGCTCGAAGCGATGCTCGGGCGCGCGCCGTGCGATGCGCTTCAGCGCGGCGTTTGCGTTTTGCGCCAGCCGGGCCGGCAAGCGCGTCAGCGGTTCGTCGAACGAACTGGCCGCGACACGCAGGTCTTGGTCAAGGAACTCCGCGATCCAGGCTGAATCGGACGGCGCATCGGTCAATTTTTCTGTCAGCACGTCCGTCGCGCCGTCGATGACCCAGGCGAGGGCCCCGCTGGCGCCGGCGCGATCCTCGTTGGCCAGGCCAGCCGCGCTGCTGACCATATCCTGCACCTGGAGTGTCATGATCTGATGGGGTCCACATGAGCTTGCTGGTTTGAGACCATGATGCGCGGCGGCAGGCGGCAAAGTAAAGCTGCCCCTGTGCCGCAATCGTCAAGCTGTGTTCGATGGTCCGCTCTTGCCAACGGGCAGCGCTGACGCCGGTTCGCTGCCCGTTTAGTTTTCTTGTGCGACCTGTTCGCGAATTGTCGATGCTCAGGGCTGAGCCGACTTCGCGAGCCGCACGAGGTTCAAGAATTCGGAGCGGTAGCCGAAGCGATCTTCGCCACGCGCCGCCGCGGCCAATTGTTCGACGGCGTCGAAGCTGTACGCGCCGACGTGGGGTGAACCTCTCAGCAACTCGGCAAAGCCAGCGACGGCGATGGAAAAGCGCACGTCGGCCGCGGCATCTTCGATCCGCGATTTCGCCAGCGCATCCGTGATGGCCAGACTGAGCGGCGTCGAGACATCCGACTGCGGCAGCTTGAAGCGCATCTTCAAGAAGCCGAGTTCGTTTGCGGCTGGCGAGGCCGTGCTGTCGGGCCGGGGTGCAGCGGCGCGCTCGGCGGGCTTGGCGTATCTGAGATCGTCAACGAGAGCTTCGGCCGCGCCTACAGGCGTAATTTCGTAGATCGCCGTCACCGTATGGCCCGAGCCGATGTCGCCGGCATCCACTTTGTCGTTGTTGAAGTCCTCGCGCTTGAGCCCACGCGTTTCGTAACCGATCAGACGGTAATGGGCGACGCGCTCAGGGTTCCATTCGACCTGGATCTTGACGTCCTTGGCAATGGGAAACAACGTGGAGGAGGCTTCCTCGACCAGCACCTTGCGCGCTTCCGACAGGGTGTCGGCATAGGCTGCAACGCCGTTGCCGTTATGGGCCAGCGTCTGCATCAGGTGGTCGTTGTAATTGCCCCGGCCCACGCCAAGGATGGAGAGGAATATTCCCGACTGGCGCTTGCGCTCTACAAAGCTCTTGAGGTCTTCGACGTCGGTCATGCCGACGTTGAAATCGCCATCGGTGGCCAGGATCACCCGATTGACCGCTTTGCCGTCGAAGCTGTCCGCGGCGAGGCGGTAGGCATCCGCGATTCCCTGAGCGCCGGCCGTCGAACCACCCGCCTGCAGCTGATCGAGCACGCGCAGGATCTTCGATTTCTCGGAGATCTTCGTCGGCTCGAGCGCAATGCCTGATCCCGATGCATAGGTGACGATCGCGATCGTATCATCGGGTTTCAACTCATCGACGAGCATGCGCAACCCGTTCTTGACCAGCGGTAGCCGGTCGGCGGGAGCCATCGATCCCGATACGTCGACCAGGAACACAAGGTTGGCGCGCGGGCGCTCCGCACTCTGCAACTCATAGCCCTTGATGGCGATGTGGACGAGCCTGTTGGCGCCGTTCCATGGGCTCGGCACGACCGTGACCGTCGGCTTGAACGGCTCTGTCGCGAGGTCGGGCGCGGGGTAGGCATAGTCGAAGTAGTTGATCATCTCCTCGGCGCGCACGGCAGACTTAGGCGGCAGGCGGCCTTCGTTGAGCATGCGGCGCACGAAGGCATAGGACGCGGTATCCACGTCGATCGAAAACGTTGAGACGGGCTCGGCAGCCACCTGTTTGACCGGATTGAGCGGCGTGGTCTCGAAGCGGTCGCGGTGCTCTTGGAGCGTTTGTACGACCGGCGGATCAGGTGGAAGGTAAGTGCCGACGGCCAGGTGCTGATTGCGGCTTTGCTCCATCTCTTTGGCTTTGCCGAAGGCTTCTCGGGTGCGCAACTCACCGACGGCAGGGGGTGGCGGAAGAGAGACGGCTCTTTGCGCTGCGGTGGGCGGCGAAGGCCGTACGTCGTCCTTTAGATCGATCTTCACGGCAGCTGCTGAGGACCCAGGGGCCTGCTCCACTGCCTGAGCAGGATCCCGCGTGATCGATTTTCTTACTTCGTTCAGAGACAACAGGCCCGGAGATGATCGCCCAGTGCCGGCGGCACCTGGTCCGTCGTGGGGAGCCGGCTGCGGGATGACAGCGATGGGCTGAGGTGCACGCTGATCCTCCTCGGGCTGAGCCTTACGCATCGGCTCGGCGGCCGGTGGTGAACGCGCAATCGGAATTTCTGTTTCGATGCGCCCCTGCATTTTGATTTCGTTGCTCTCCGCCGGCGCAGGTTTTGGATAGCCATAGCTGAGGTCGGGCACGTCCTGCGCGAGGTGCAGCGCCATCGGTGCTGCGATCAGGAGTGCGGCGAACGAGGCCGCCATGGCATAGTGCGCGCGAGTGAACGTCATCGGCTTTCTCCTCGTCTCGGGATGAGACCGGGGAGTAGGACGGGCCGGGATGGTGAAACCTTGGGGTTGGGCGTGCGCGTCGTCGAAGGCGTCGAGCGCTGCCGCGAGGGCAAGTTTCTTGGCCGTATCGCCAGGGGGCGGTACGGGCAGCGAGTGCAGTTTCTGAAGCTCCTTTTCGCTCATTCTCAGGCCACGTCTTCCAAGATGATCTTCAAGCGTTTACGCGCTTCGTGGAGATGCCAGGACACTGTCTTCTCCGTGCATCCCATGATTGCTGCTGCTTCGGCGTGCGATAGATCCTGACCATAGACCAGCAGCACGGCGTCTCTTTGCTGTGCGGGCAGCGCCCGAACAGCGTTCCATAGTTCCTGTCCGAACACTTCGTCTTCCGGCGACAAACCATCGGGTGTGTCAACCAGGGCTGCCATATGAGACGCGCCCAGCGGCACAATCCTTTGTGAGGCTCTGAGGCTGTCGATCGTGGTGGTATAGGTGAGCCGGTAGAGCCATGTCCTGAA
>CAZZPH010000130.1:0-7321 GCA_964655725.1 uncultured Hyphomicrobium sp. | reverse complement strand
CGGGCCTCAACGCCGTGGTGATCGGCCGCTCCAACATCGTCGGCAAGCCGGTGGCCGCCCTGCTCCTGCGCGAGAACTGCACGGTGACGATCGCGCACTCGCGCACGCGCAACATCGAAAGCGTGGTCAAGGGCGCCGATCTGCTGATCGCCGCCGTCGGCATCCCCGAGATGGTGCGCGGCGACTGGGTGAAGCCCGGCGCCATTGTCATCGACGTCGGCATCAACCGCGTTCCGGCCGCCAACGGCAAAACGAAGGTCGTCGGCGACTGTCATTATGAGAGCTGCGCGCGGGTCGCGGGAGCCATCACACCGGTTCCCGGCGGCGTCGGCCCGATGACGATCGCCTGCCTGCTGCAGAACACGGTCGAAGCCGCCAAGATGCAGCGCGGGATCAAGTAGGTCGCGATCGGGGTCAGATGTTGTGACGCTGGGCGGCTGATCGAATGGGGTCATGATCGAACGGGGTCAGGCACCAGGCCCGGCTGTCCCGGCTCATCCTCCAACATCGCGGCCCGGTGCTTGACCCCGACGGGGGAGAGCGCCACTCACTTCGCCTCTCCCCTCGGGGGAGAGCGCCACCCACTTCGCCTCTCCCCTAGGGGGAGAGCGCCACTCCCTTCGCCTCTCCCCTCGGGGGAGAGGCCGGCGCGCTCAGCGCCGGGTGAGGGGGCAGGCAGGCACCGGACTCTTGATAACAACAGTTGTGCCTAGGCATCTAGACCCGGTTCCTGACTGCGAGGCGTGGCGCATCCAACGGTTCCAGGCACTACGACGGGCGGCGCGATACCGGCTGGGGTCCGGCGGATTGTTCGATCGCTAAAATAAGGGCGTCGATCAGCGTAGCGATCTCGCGAGCCCGATCGAGCAATGGGGATGCCGCACAGGTTGTTGCAAATCCTAGCCGTTCCGCCAGAATGACGTGCGTCTCCAATTGTCTCAAGGAGCCGCGCGCAAGACCAAGAAATTCAATACATGTGACCACCCGATCGCAGCCATAGCTCTCTGCAATCTTGGCCGGCACAGAGGCGGCGGAGCTGCGAATCTGCACGCTCAATCCGTTCCGCTCCACCGCGGGAAACGCGGCGGTCAACCGATAGGCGTCCTCGGCGAGTTCAATGCCCGCCTGCCACACGTTCAAATCCCGATACGATTCGATGAGGATCGTCATCACACCACTCCCCTCCACCCCAAGCCCTTCCCCTCACGCCACGCGGCGTTCGCGCATGGATTCACCGCGATAGGAGAGCGCTTCTGCGATGTGCAGCCGGCCGACGCCGCCGGCGCCGTCCAGATCGGCCAGCGTGCGCGCCACCCGCAGCACACGATGGAACCCGCGGGCCGACAGCCGCAACGTCTCGGCCGCCTGCCTCAGGAGAGAGCGCCCCGCATCGTCCGGGGCGGTGATCTCATCGAGGAGCGCGCCAGCAAGCTCCGCATTCGTGCGCATGCCTTTGATGCCGCGCGCGATCATCCTCTCGCGCTGGCGCTCGCGGGCCGCCGTGACGCGCGTGCGGACCTCGGCCGATCCTTCGACCGGTGGCGGCAATGTCAGGTCAGCCGCGCTGACGGCGGGAACCTCGATCGACAGGTCGATGCGATCGAGCAGCGGCCCTGAAATGCGCGCCTGGTATTCATCCGCGCAGCGCTGACCGCGCTTGCACGTCATGCCGGGGCCCGACCCGCCGCATTTGCACGGGTTCATGGCGGCGATGAGCTGAATGCGGGCCGGATAAAGAATGCGGTGGTTGGCGCGCGCGACAATGATCTCACCGGTTTCGAGCGGCTGGCGCAAAGCGTCGAGCACGTTGGGCTGGAACTCCGGCAACTCGTCAAGAAACAAGACGCCCAGATGCGCAAGAGACGCTTCGCCTGGCTTGGGACGTGTGCCGCCGCCGACGAGGGCCGCCATGCTGGCCGAATGATGCGGCGAGCGGAACGGCCGGTCGATGCACAATTTCCCGCCCATCAGTTCGCCCGCCAGCGAATGCACCATGGAGACTTCCAGCATCTCCTCGGGCGAGAGCGGCGGCAGGATGGAGGGCAGCCGTGCCGCGAGCATCGACTTGCCCGATCCCGGAGGGCCGACCATCAGGAGATTGTGGCCACCAGCGGCTGCGACCTCCAGCGCGCGCTTGGCGCTTTCCTGACCGCGCACGTCTCTCAAATCGGCGAGCGAACCCGCTGATCGTTCGAGATTGGGCTTGGGGCGCGTCAGCGTCTGCAGGCCCTTGAAGTGATTGACGAGTGACAAAAGGTGAGGGGCCGCCAGAACGTCGACGTTTTCACCCGCCCAGGCTGCCTCCGGCCCGCACGCTTCGGGACAGATGAGACCCTTGCCCAAGGCATTCGCTCCGATTGCGGCCGGCAGCGCGCCTGGAACCGCGCGGATCGAACCGTCGAGCGCCAATTCTCCGATAGCCGCATAGCCTTCGATGGCGCCCGGCGCGATCGCGCCCATCGCCACCATGAGAGCGAGGACGATCGCAAGATCGTAGTGGCTGCCTTCCTTGGGCAGATCGGCGGGCGCCAGATTGACCGTGAGATGCTTATAGGGAAGACCGAGACCCACGGCATGAAGCGCATTGCGCACGCGCTCCCGGCTTTCCGCGACCGCCTTGTCGGCAAGCCCCACCATGGCAAACGTCGGATTGCCCGGTGTGATGCGAACCTGAACTTCGACCGCGCGGGCCTCCACGCCCACGAACGCCAGCGTCGCAATACGGCTGTACATGCTGCCCCTCCCCACAGTTCCTGCAGGGGAGAACGGGGCAGGACTGAAAATCCGTCGGTCGAATAGTGTGGATTTGATCCGGCGGAGAGCGGTACCGCCTTAAACGCGCCGCTCGATGGCATCCCAGATCATGGCGGCGATGTCGTTACCGCCGAACGCCTTGACTTGCCGGATGCCCGTTGGCGAAGTGACGTTGATCTCGGTGATATAGTCGCCGATGACGTCGATGCCTGCAAAGATGAGCCCCCGGCGTTTCAACTCGGGGCCGAGCCGGGCGCAGATCTCTACTTCACGCTGGGTCAGTTCGGTGGGCAGCGCGGTGCCGCCGACATGCAGGTTGGAGCGCGCCTCTCCTTCGGCCGGAACGCGATTGATGGCGCCTGCCACCTCGCCATCGACGAGGATGATGCGCTTGTCGCCGAAGCGCACCTCGGGGCGGTACTGCTGCACCATGAACGGCTCGCGAAACACGGTCTGGAATAACTCCACCAGCGAGCCGAGGTTGGTGTCATCGGGCCGGACATGAAAAATGCTGGCGCCGCCATTGCCGTACAGCGGTTTCAGGATGATGTCGCCGTGGCGCGCGCGAAACGCCTGCACATCATGAAGCGAACGCGTGACCAGCGTCGGGGGCATGAAGTCAAGAAAATCGAGCACCCAGATCTTCTCAGGCGCATTGCGCACATGATGGGGGTCGTTGACCACCAGCGTTGCGGGATGGATGCGCTCGAGCAGGTGGGTGGACGTGATGTAGGCCATATCGAAGGGCGGATCCTGGCGCAGCAGAACGACATCCCGTTCCGCGAGGTTCTCCAGCCGCTCTTCACCGAGCCCATAGTGGTTTCCCGGTTCGTCGCGCACCGTCAGCCGCGCGCCCCGCGCCAGTAACCTGCTGCCGTCGAGTGCCAATGCCGGCGGAGTGTAGTAGAAGATGTCATGCCCGCGCTGCTGGGCCTCTAACAGAATGGCAAACGTGCTATCGCCGCGAATGTCGATGCGATCGATGGGGTCCATCTGACACGCAATCTTCAGCGTCTTGCCCATGTCTCACCCCTTGATCGCCCAAATTCCAACCCAGAGCACATAGATGTTTCGCCCTCAAATGGCCACGGGCGGCAGTCCGTCTGGTGGCACTATTAATGGACTGTTAACCACGCCAGGGCCATTGGTCGAGCCATCGGTCTTGTATGGAGTGTGATCATGGGGCGCGCTTTGGGCGGCATGAATTCTGGACGCAGGCTGCTGCCGCTGCTCGGGGTCGTGACCCTGGCAGCCTTTGCAGGGGCATGCTCCAAGTCCAACGAGGCTCCCCCGCCCAGCCTGCTCGGCTCGGATGGCAGCGGATCTGGCAGCGGCTTTGGGTCCTCGAAACGCGCCATGCCAGGATCCGAACAGGATTTCCGCACCGGAGCACGCGATCTGGTTTATTTCTCCAGCGACAGCTCCGATCTCAATCCCGATTCCATCGCAACGCTCAATGAGCAGGCGCGCTGGCTGAAGCAATACCCGCAGTATCCCATTCTGATCGAGGGCCACGCCGACGAACGCGGCACCCGTGAATACAATCTCGCGCTGGGTGCGCGCCGCGCACAATCGGTCCGCAATCATCTGGCGAGCCAAGGCGTGCCCCACGCCCGCATGCGCACGATCTCTTACGGCAAAGAGCGCCCCGTGGCCGTATGTGACGACATCTCCTGCTGGTCACAGAACCGGCGTGCGCAGACCACTCTCGGCAACAGCGCGATGAGCCAGCGCTGACCCCGTGCTCACTCACGCTCACAGGTCATAATCCGCCGGGAATGTGCCGCGGCCAGCGCCACGGCGCGACCAGGACGAGATCAAACGTGATATCGCGGTCGCGGTAACAGGGATTGCGCTGCAGCCAGACGGCGGCTGCCTCGCGCACTCTGCTTCGCTGGCGCGGCCCGAGTGCCTGATGGGCCTCTTCGTCCGTCGTGTCCCGGCGACGCTTGACTTCCACAAACGACAGTCGCCGCCCGCGCACAGCAACGATATCGACCTCGCCGGCATGACACGACCAGCGCCGCGCGAGAATGCGGTGGCCGCGCGCGATCAGCGCCAGCGCTGCAATCGTTTCCGATGATCGGCCGCGCCGCTCGCGCAGCCGGCGCACCTCCGCCGAGCCGGTATCCTGGTGCGCGGGGCCCGTCATTCGTCCGTCCCGCCCGATTGCAACTTGACGCCGAGAGCATAAACGCGGCTTTTCGGCGCCCCCAGCATTTCAGACACGGCGCGTACCGCGTCGCGCAACGAATGCCCGGCGAGGAACTCGCGCAGCCTTGCGACAATCACATCGTCTGACACTGCAACATCAGCCGGGGGAGCGATCACGATCACAATCTCCCCTTTGATCTGCACATCCGATACTGTCTTGGCCAGTTCTTCGAGCGAGCCACGCAAGACCGTTTCGTGGAGCTTGGTCAGCTCACGCGCCACCGCCGCTTGACGAGACCCAAGACCGTGCGCAAGGTCGGCCAGGGCCTCGGCAATCCGGCCCGGTGCTTCGAACAGCACGACCGTGGAGGGGATCTGCGCCAGCTCTGCGATGCGCGTCCGCCTTGGCCCTTGCCGCTGCGGAAGAAAGCCACCGAAATAAAAGGAATCGGTCGGCAGGCCGGCAATCGAGAGCGCGGCCAAGACAGCACTGGCGCCTGGAACGGCCGAGACGGTATGGCCGTTCCCGATGGCCTCATGCACCAGCTTGTAGCCTGGATCAGAGATCAGGGGAGTGCCGGCATCGCTGATCAATGCAACCCGCCGATCCTCTCCGAGGGCTTTCAGAATCCTGGGTCGCTGCGCTTCGGCGTTGTGCTCGTGGTAGGGCTGGAGGGGCGCCCGGATGCCATAATGCGCCAGAAGAATGCGGCTGTGTCGCGTGTCCTCGCAATAGACGACATCCACCCGCGCCAACACGGACAGCGCACGAACGCTGATGTCGGCGAGGTTTCCAATCGGCGTTGCAACGATATAGAGGCCTGGATCGAGCGCCCCTTGCAGTTGGCGATCCAGCTCACGGATCAGACCGGACTCCAGTTGAGGGCGCGTGGGGCTCTCTTCGTGGTCTTCGCCCTTGATACCCGATGGCACCTCGTGTTCAGGCTTGACCAAAACGTTTTCCTCCCCGCGCCGGTTTGCGAACAGGGCCCCGGGACGCAGCATCCGTCCGTGCCCATCATGCCCGGTCGCAGCAGCAAGGGCCTCACTGCCACAAAGATACCACCCGCCAGCGAAGGGCTCTACCGGCGACCCCAAAGCTTAATGAACGTGTTTGAGGGAGTTCCGTCAATGCGGGATAAGAATGTTCGAAACGTTTCAGACGGGCCCAGGCTCTAAGTTCAGGCCGCGATTGGTTCTCGCCTGCGGAATGGCTCCTGTCTGGAGCGTAGCGCAAACGTTGCCGCACAGATGGGCGTGGCAACACGGACCGGGGACATGCAGGCTGGAGCAATTTCGTCCTTGAGACGCTGCAGTGCATAGATTGCCGCGTCGATCTGATCGGCTGCTTCCGCATGGCGGCGCCGGATCGTCTCGGAGGAAGCCAGCCCATTGGCCAGAACCGTCTCCACGCGCTGCCACTGGCTTTCGTCCGGCAGGCGCTCCTGATCGAAAGTCACTTCACGAATATGCGCACGCGGGTCCGCGGCCCTTGCCTCCCACGCGATGAATGGAAGGGAGCCCGCCAGCCGGAAAATCTTGGTCCAGAGCGCCGACAAATTCATGATCCGCGAGAATAGCCAATTGCACCGCCATTCGAACACAAAATGGGCGGTAGTTTATTTAACGGCGCCGCACCAGCGGCCCCGCACATGTTTGGGCACGCAATTAAAATCACCCCATTTGGGGATTTGCACAAGAGAAAATATTCTGCCGGCCAATAATTTTTAATTCGACGGCTTTGTGGCGCGGATCAGCGGGCGCGAAATCGCTGCCATTTATTAACGCGGCGCCTTGGGAACCGGCATTCCCGCCTCCAGCACATCGGAACCGGGCGAACCGCGCAGCATCTTGCTTGCTGCAGCCGGTTTGCTTTGCTGGGATCTGGCGACCACCGGGGCTGTGCGAAGCCCCTGGAACCGGAAATGACCGGTGATCTGATCAACGAAAAGCCCATCCTCCTGCTGAGGGCCCCAGCCGCGATTGTGAATGATGAGAGGACGTCCCGAAGGTGTGGTAAAATCAGAAACGACAGCAATATGGGTGCGTGACCGGCTGTTCTGGGGTCGATAATAGGTGACGATATCGCCCGGCCGGTAATCCTCCGCAAAGGAGGAAATAGGCAACGACTCCCCGAAACGGGTAAAAAATCGCCGGAGTGTATCGACCCGCCGATGATCGATATTCGGGTCGCCCGAGCCCGATCGGGTCTTTTGAACCAGTTCCTGCAGATCAATGCCAAGAACCCGATAGGCCCGCACAACGACGTCCGTGCACACACCGTACATCGGATGCACATCGCCCATGGGGTAGGCGATCCGCCGATAGCGATCGTTGTAGATGACGAACTCATCGAGTTGGTCACGCGCCGCCTGCGCCAATGCAAGCCCAAACGCATCCGGTCCCTGGGCGG
>CAZZPH010000129.1:0-7336 GCA_964655725.1 uncultured Hyphomicrobium sp. | reverse complement strand
GGATCCACCTCGCTGTCAATGCTGATGACGGGCTGGACCGCGGTAACGCCGGCGGCCTGCGCTTCCCCGATCGGCTCGGGTGATCGCTCGGCGTCCTTGACCACGGATTTCATCTCGCGAAGCTCCTCCTCGGTGGGAAAGAGCAACTCGTCATCCGGATTGGCTTTGCCTTGGGGTTGGCTTTGGGATTGGCTGGCGGCGGACGGCGCGGGGCGACTGGCATCGGCTGTGGTGTTGGCGACCGTGATCGTGTTGTCTCCATTCTGGCGCGTGGCCGGCGGCCGGATGCTGGAAAGGCCCGCCTGCATGGCGCCGGGCGGCCGATCGACGAGAGAGCTTGCGCCGCTGCTCTCCTGTGGGCCTGCGGGGCTGGGTCTGGGTGGAGGTGTCAATCCATCCGGCGTCTTGGTCAATATGCACTGGCCGAGCAGGCGCATGAGACACGTCTCTTGCACGATGGGGCGTGTGGGCTTTTGGGACTCTGCCGGGCCTGCACCCTCACTTTGCTCGTCGTCCGAGGTCTCGTCCTCCGCATCCTCCTCTGAGGACTCGGAGCTTTCCGTTTGGGTGTCAGACAGGGCCGCGGTCTCGCTATCGCTGTTCGTATTGCTCCCGCCAGCTCCCGCACCGCTCGAACCGCCGATCAGGGTGCTCCATCCATCCGGAGTTTTTGCAATCGACTGGCGATGGGCCATCTCCGGTCCCAGGCCCGGCAGCCACTGCTGTTGCGCACTGATGACGACATCCCGCGGGATGCTCGCGGTCAGATCGGCGACCAGCGCGGGGCTGAGTTTCGCCCCGCTGCCGATGTTGAGGTCGCCCAGCACATCTGATGCCTTGCCGGAGATCAACGCGTGAAACAGCGTCTTGACCTCCCAAACCAGATCCGACACCGCCTTGATGTCGTCGTCGCTCCCCTTCGAGAGATCCTGCAAATTCAAGCGATCCACGGACTTGATAAGCTTACGGCCTTCCTCGCTGCGGCCGATCATGACCTTCATGAAGGGTGACAGCGTGGCCTCGGAGGCATCCGGCCATTCTCCGATGGGAGCATTCTTCTCGCGCAGGGACTGTACATCGAGGCCGGGTACGGTGAGGAACGCGATACCTTTCGGGCCGCTGGCGCGTTCTTTGCCGATGATCTGGTCGAGATGGCAGGTGGAGCACGTCTGATCGAAGGGCGCCACCGCCATGACGCGCCGGTCCTGATTAGAGTTGTGGCAGGTGGAGCAGGTCTGCGGGATGCGCTTGGTGGGCTCTTTTTTTGCCACCTCTGCGTAGTGTCTGCCGAAGTGGCCCGCGTGATCGAAGATGATTCGCGTGCGCTGCTTGAAGGGGTAGCTCTCAAAGTCGGGGTGATGTCCGTCGAAGCTGTCGAACCGGACGACATGGCACGAGCGGCATTGCTCATTGGTGATCCGTGTGAGCTTGAAGCCGGCGCCTTGATGCTCCTGGTGGCAGGTCGCACAATAGATGTCGCGCGCAACGACGATGTCCGTGGGGAAGGCGAGGTTCTGCGCACGGGACGAATGCGGTTCGGAGATCTTCGCCGCGACCTTGGTCAGGCGTTCGGTGCTCGCTTTTAGCTCCTCGAGAGTTGCGCTGTGCGGGTTGAATGCCGTGTCGGGCATCTTGTGGCATGACATACAGGCTTTGCTGTCGTCGAGGGGATTGCCCGCGACGAGGCCATGGACCCAGCTCAGATTGGTTTTGCCGCTTTTGGTATGGCAGGTGGCGCATTTTTCGATCCCACCATGGGCACTTGCAAGCGGACCGGGCATCAGAAAGCCTGTGTCCTTGGTCAGCGCGAAGGCAGCGCTGATGCCGATGACGCACATGAGCGCCAATTGAACGGCAACCCGATCGCGCCAGGCATTGGGCCGCTCTGGCCGCCCGGGCGCCGGCTCTGGACCCTGTTTGATCCATGTTGATGGCATCACCAGGCCCCCGACGAATAGGCGTAGACGATGACCACGTGCGCCACCGACAGCACGACGAGGGCATAGGTGGCGGGCACATGGATGAACAACCAGCCTTTGGTGATCGCCAGATAGACGCGCGCGAAATCGAGCCTGTCCTTCTCGATCACGAGGTCCTTGATGACGGCAAGCCGATCTTTGTGGGGTTGATCGACATAGCGTGTAAGAGCGTCGATCTCGCCGGTCAGCCGCTTCAAGGGGTGTTGCGAGCCGATAAGATGGGCCGCAACATTGCTTTGTCCCTTGAAGAATTCCCGAAGGTGGGCGGTGTAGAGGTCCATGATCCAGGCATCATGAGGCGGGGCCGGCAAGGCGATTGCCGTCGCGGCCGGATTGGGCGTCGCGACGACCGCTTCGGCCTCGCGCGCAAGCTCCTCGAAGCGGGCGGGAATGCGAGCCAGAGTGATGCGATCGTCGATCCCGTGTCGGTCCCTCAGCGACCAAGTGAGGTAGGTGCCAAGCATTCCGCTCAACGTCACAAGAACAAAGCCTACCCACAGCGCCCATTCCAGCGTCGTGTCGGGAAGGGCGAAATCGGAGTGTGACAGGAAGGCGGCGACGATAAGATAGCCGGCGAAGATGTGCAGCTTGCGCCAGCGCATCGCGGTTTTCGGCGACAAGCCGTCGATTTTGAGCGCCGCGTGGAAGCCAAGCTGCAGGACCATTCCGCCAGCCAGAAGCCAGCCATCCAGATAACGCGGATCGCGCAGAGCGCTGCCATAGATCCACACGAGCCAGAACAGCCCGCCGGAGAGCATTGCGATTGCGAGGCCCTGGATCGTCAGGCTCAAAAGGCCAGCGCTCGAGCCCGACGTAACGCGCGCGGCATTTGCCGTGGATGACGCACGCCGTCCTGCTATTGCTGTGTGCGCCCCCCGAAATCGACCCATCGCGGTATGTTCTTTCCTATCGAGCTTGGCCGGGCGGTTGTTATGGCGAGCCGTCATGGTGGTGAGCCGGTGGGCTCTCACTTGACCGCTTCGGCCGTTCTCGCTTTTCCCTTGTATTTGTCAGGTCCTGGAATGAGGGCATCGAGCCCGGTCATTTTGCTGCCGTCGTACTTCCCGGAGATGGCGACGAGCTGTTTTGAGATGGCGTCTGCTGCTGCGGTCAAGGGACCGCGGTTGTTGAGCTTCAGGCCAGCCGAATGGGCAAGCTCGACGATCTTGGCGATCTCGGGCACATTGGGTGCGGCCTTTGCCGCGGCGGCAAGGCCGTTGCGCGCGCGATCGGCGCGCCGGGCGAGCTGGAAGGCATAGGCTTTCCTCACGCTCGCCTTTGCGATCGCGCGCAAGGAGGTTTCGAGTTCGACGCCGAGGCCAACGAGATACAGCATGCGTTTGCGCGCCGCGTCAGCGGGCTTGTTCTCTTTGCCCTTGGAATGCCAGGTATTGTGGCGGACTTCGCCTTGCGACCAGGAGACTAATTCAAATGCGCTGCCGGCGCGATGCCCGCCCTTGTTGACGAGGTCCTCCTTCGGCACCACGTGGCAGCTGTAGCAATTCTTGGCGAGTTCATAGATATCGTGCGGCCGGATCATGCCTTTTGAATCTGCAAGCTTCCAGCGCGCCGCCGCTTCGGCCTTGGTTTCCGTCTGGGCTGTCTTGCCGCTATAGCCACCGTGGATCTTGATCCAATCCTTCGCGGCGCTGTGGCAGGATTCGCATGAAATGCCTGCAACCGGCTCCTCCCTCCCGTCCTTCTTCTGAACCGTGAAATGGCAGTTGAGGCACAGGCTCTCGGATTTGACACGTCGAATGCCCATTTTTTTGGCGATCTCATTGCCCTTCTTATTGCGCGGCATGTTCCGGAACGTTTTGAAGTGATGGGAGCCCTTCCAGGCTTCCACCTCCTGCTTGTGGCATTCGGCACACGCGTTCGGCCCTACAGTCTTCTCCGGATCGGCTTCAGCCGAACCTGCAGCGGCAAGCCAGAGAACCATGACGAGCGCGGCTGGAACGAGCTTGGAGGACGAAGGGCGCGCCTTTGACCGGAACCTCCCCGCACTTCGGCTAGGCACGATGGACATCACGGCGGCGTCTCACCTTTGCTTCAGCCAATCGGTAAGCCTGTATCGGCGGCTGCCGCCGTGTGCGATCGAGCGCCAGTTGCCGGACCTGCCGCATGGCGGGCAGCGAGATCCATCCGACCGCGCGGGCCAGCACGCCCTCCTCAGGTGTGCCGTTGCGGGCCGCCATGAAGGGGTCGGCGTAGCAGATGGCGCCGGCCTCGGTTGTGATCGCCTTTACCGCTGCGACCATTTCGGGCGCTCCGCACGCATAGACGACGTCGCCGGGCAGCAGGAGAGGAAGATAATCGGTAGGCCGGCCAGGATTGGCCCATTTGTTCTGGCCTTCGAGGCGGGTGTGCTCGCGGCTGCAGACGGGCACGACAATCACGTTGGGAAAGCTCGCCAACTGCGCGAGAGCGGGTGCCATATAGAGTGAGTCGATGTTGCGTCCGCCAGCGATCACCATCATCCGGCGATCGGGCTTCTCGCGCAGCGCTGCCACTGCAATCGCCCAGATTGGCGCGAAGCCCGTGCTGGTCGCGACGAGCACAATGCGGCTCCTCAGGTTGGGCCGGAAATGCGCCGATCCGAAAGGTCCGGTCAACAGAACCCGGTGCCCGGGCGTTATTCGCTTACCGAGCGCGGACGTCACGACACCATGCTCCATCCTCCGGATGTGGAACCACACGGAATTGCTGGTTGCATGGCCGGGCAGCGGGTGTGTGATGCTGAAGGGACGGCCGGGGAAGCCATGGAAGCGCACGTGCGCGTACTGTCCGGGCAGATAGGGCAGAGCGCGCGCGGTCCTGACGCCAACTTCCATCACGTCCGCTGAAAGAGGCCGAAGTGCGCTGACCACGCCTTCTACAGTCCGTTGCGGCTGACCCTCGAGGTGTTCGATCTCGGCGTCGCCGACAATGCGGCACTGGCAGGCATGGACCACTCCTGGCTCCGAGCCTTGGCCGCCCTGGACCGCGCCAGATACCAGCCGTACGCAGCAGGTACCGCAGTGGCCGGCGCGACAGTCGTGCGGCATGTCGATCCCGTTACTCAACGCTGCATCCAGCAGAAGGTCGTTGTGGCGGGCATGAAAACTCATTCCATTGATCGTGATTTTGTGGCGCGGTCCCATTTCATGATCCTGGATCAGTTGCGGCTGGTATCGTGGTAGGACCCGGGTGGCCATTTCCGGGAATGAAAGATCGTCTATGCACGCATCATGGTCAGACAATGACGATGGCGGAATTCAAAATCTCGGTGGAAAAATTCTTTTTGAATCATTTGATGCAATCAGAAAGTTCGTGCTTGAGCAAATGCCGCCGTTCTCAAGCCGGCCTGCAATGCTCGGAGTCGTGGCGGCAGCGTGCCTGGTCGTCTCGAAATGACGGTTTGCGGGTTAACTTTGTTTTTCGCAGCAAAGCGCTTCTATCTGTCCCTGATTGTTAGTCATTTACAGAGACTAATGCCTTTCAAAAAAGCAAGGGTAATGCTGACTATATCCATTAAGAGAAACGCACCGCATATCCATTTGTCTCACTAATTCCAATACGATCGCGGCCACACGTTGGCCAATATCGATAATTAACGGGTCATGAACGCCGCAATCAGATCGCAGTTCTTCGGGGGAGCTGCAGTGGGGATCTGGAGCGGTGCATTTCAAAAGCGCTGACTTCCAGTGGCGTTCTGAAAATTGTGGAATTGAGGGGGAACTCAATGAATCGGATATCCTGCATTTCCTCGTATCCCCGTTCTGCTGCTGCAGGCAGGATTATTCTAGTTGTTGCACTTATGCAGGGGGCGTTTCTCAAGCAGAGTTTGGCGGACGGGCCGGATTTCGACGCAGCCCAGAATGCTGAGCCCGCATCCTCCAAGGCCGTTGCGCAGGCCGTCGTTCCCAAGGGTGGGGATGCGAAGACCGTTTTGGATGCCCTCATCAAGCAGGACGAGCAGCGCCGGGCAAAAGCGGCCAAAGAGGCTGCCAACACCTCCCCGGAGCCAGGGGCGTGGTCGACGAATTTCATGTCGTTCCTCGGCGGGGCCGATGAAGGCGACCACGGTGCGGTCGGCCAGCCGGCAAATCAGACACCGATCCCAGTCGCCGACGAGGAGACACTCGCTCTCTATCCAACAGCCGCCCAGTGCGGTGAATGCCATCAGCAGATCTACGAAGAGTGGTCGTCCTCGCAGCACGCCTATTCGGCGATTTCTCCGATGTTCCACAAGTTCGAGCAGAAGTTCCAGGAGCTGACCCAGGGGACAGTCGGCACATTCTGCGTCCGATGCCACCAGCAGGTAGGCACGCAGCTCGGCGAGAAGCGCGAGACGCCACTCTGGAAGCGCAGCCAGATTTCGCGCGAAGGCGTGACATGCATCACCTGCCACCGGGTCAAGGAACAGTACGGCAAAGTGAACGGTGAGCGGCGCGTCGAACCGGGCAAAATCTATGACCCGGTTTTCGGCAGCGGCAAGGACAGTGTTATCGACAAGGTTATCAAGAACAAGGAGACCTATACGGTCGCGACCAGTGACAATGAGCGTGGCAACAAGATCCACAAAGGGATGATCACCAACGATCAGCTCAGCAAGTCGGAGTTCTGCGTAAGTTGCCACCAGGTTGCCGTGAACCTCGGGATCAAGCTGGAAATCGTCTGGGACCAGTATCGCGACAGTCCGGCACGCAAGGCGGGTGTTACCTGTCAGGACTGCCATATGGGGAAAGTCCCAGGCAAGCCCGAAGGCTATGCGACCGCCCCTTCCGCGGTGGTTGGCGGCAAGGCGATCAATCCGGGGCGCAAGCACGCCAATCACAGATTTATCGGGCCCGGCTATTCGATCGCCCATCCCGGCGTATTCCCGCACAACAAGCGCGCTCAGGCCTACAGCATCAAGGACTGGCTCAAATTCGACTGGCGTGCCGGATGGGGCACGACGTCATTCGAGGACAAGGTCGCGGCTGGAAAGATCAAGATCAAATTTCCTAAAAAATGGGCTGATGCTCTCGACCGTGAAGAAGCCAGATCGATCATCGAGCAGAACATCGCCAGTCTCGACAAGCGCGACGAGATCCGCAGGCAGGTAATGGAGAACAGCAGTCAGATCGATGGCCCGCGCACTAAGGGTACCCCGCGCGTCGGCCGGGACCTAGCGTTCTCCTATACGATCAAGAATACAAACACCGGTCACAACTTGCCATCAGGCTCGCTCGGCGCACAGCCGCAGCTCTGGGTCAACGTTGCGCTGCTCGATCCTCACGGCAAGAATATCTGGGAGTCAGGTTATGTCGACAGCAACGGCGATATCGCGGATCTCCATAGTCTCGATGTTGCGGCAGGCCGCATCCCGGTCG
>CAZZPH010000128.1:0-7351 GCA_964655725.1 uncultured Hyphomicrobium sp. | reverse complement strand
CGATGCGCTGGGGTCCCTCGTGCACCGACAGAAAGCTGCCGACGCCATGTCCGGTGCCGTGGTCGTAATCGAGCCCGTGCTCCCAGAGCGCGCGTCGCGCGAGGGGATCGAGATCCTGGCCGCGCGTGCCCACCGGAAAGCGCGCTCTTGCAATCGCGATATGACCCTTGAGGACGAGCGTGAAGCGCTCGCGCATTTCGGTGGTTGGCGGACCGACGGCGATCGTACGCGTGACGTCGGTGGTCCCGTCGTCGTACTGAGCGCCGGAGTCGATGAGGAACAGTTCGCCTTTCTGCACCACGCGGTTGGAGGCACGTGTGACACGATAGTGCACGATTGCGCCATTGGGACCCGAACCGGAAATGGTATCGAATGAGATGTCCCGCAGCCGGCGGGTTTCGGCGCGCAAGGCTTCAAGCTTCATTGCGGCCGAAATCTCGTCGAGGCGGCCGGCGTGAGCGGGATCGTCCAGCCAGAAGAGGAAGCGCGCAAGCACCGCCCCGTCGCGGACGTGCGCGCGCCGGGTGCCCGAAATTTCGGCGGTGTTCTTGATCGCCTTAGCGGCCAGACAGGGATCGGGCCGTGCCGAAAGCGCCTGTTTGCCGATCTTTCGAGCCAGTGCGTAGGCGGCAGTCCGGGTGTCCAGCCGCACCTTTTTGTGTTGGCTCTTCAGCGTATCGATGCGCTTCAAGAGGTCGTTGGGAGTGGCCAGCCGCACGATCGTCTCCAGGTGTGCGCGCACATCCGGGACGGCTTTTGCCGGGTCGATGAACAGTTCAGGCTGGCCCGTCGCAGGGACGATCGCAAATGCGAGCACGACAGGATTGTGGGCAACGTCGCTGCCACGGATGTTGAAGAGCCACGCGATGCTGTCGGGCAGCGTGAGGATCACCGCATCCTCATGATCCTCGGCGAGGCGCGCCTGGACGCTGGCGATTTTGTCGGCTGCACTTCGGCCGGCCCGCTTCAATGGGTGGGCGACGGCCGGGCCTGTAGGTACAGGTGGGCGGTCTTTCCCCCACGCGATATCGACGAGATTGCGCGAAAGCGGCTTCAGCCGCAGCTCTTTGGGGCCGAACAGGGCGCCCAGTCTGTCGATTTCAGCGGCTGTGTGGAGCCAGGGATCGAAGCCGATCACAGCCCCGGGTGTCAGATGTTCGCTGAGCCAGTCGGCAAGCTTCGTCTGCGCGATCCCAGGAAATGCAAAGAGCGAAGGATCGCATTCCGCCGCCGCCTGGATGGTGTAGCGCCCGTCGACAAACACTGCGGCATGGGTTGCCGTGACTGCGGCAGTGCCGGCACTGCCCGAGAATCCCGTCAGCCATCGCAGCCGTTCGGCCGATGGCGGGACATACTCGCCTTGATGTTCATCGGCACGCGGAACCAGGTAGGCGTCGATGCCGTGCCGCGCCATCAGTTCTCTGAGGCGCGCAACACGCGGTGCCGCGGCCGAAGGATCCGCTGTGCTGTCGAATTTCTGGAACATGCTCATCCACATTCACGTGGCGACTGAATACGCGCGGTGCGCGTGCCGCTCAAGCGTCAAGGTTGACCAGCCTGCGATCTGGTCATGGCGGTTCATGCGGAAGCCTTGCGCCACATAGGATGCACGGACGCTGGGGGCCTGATCGTTGAGAATGCCTGAGAGGATGAGAACGCCGCCAGGGGCAACGGCGGTGCGGATGGAAGGCGCAAGGGCGATCAGGGGGCCGGCCAGGATGTTGGCGATTACCAGATCGAAACGGCTGGGCGGGCGCAAGCGGGGATGGTCGAGGCCGGTGGCGGCGAAGGCTTTGATCCGGTCCGGCCGCGTATTGGCTTTGATGTTGGCGCGCGCAACGGCGACCGAGGTGGCATCCATATCAGTTGCGAGGATGATGGCATCAGGCAGACGGCGTGACGCCGCAATGGCCAGAACGCCCGACCCGCATCCCAGATCGAGGACCGTGCCGAACGCGCGGCGGCGGGTCACCCGGTCGATCGCCGCGAGTGAGCCATAGGTCGTCGCGTGATGCGCGGTGCCGAACGCTTCGCCAGCGTCGATGAGGATGGCATGGGGGCCTTGCGGGATAAGCGCTATATCGTGGCTGCCGTGGATGGTGAAGCGTCCCGCATGCACGGGGGGCAGGGCAGCCTGCGAAAGTGCGACCCAATTGAGATCGGGAACCTCGGACACCGCGATGCGGGGCGGCTCAAGCCCTGTGACGTTGGCGAGGAATTCAGAGAGGGCGTGAGGGTCGGGTAGTTCGCCGAAATAGGCCTCGATCCGCCACGCGCCCCGGCCGTCGTCTTCGAACAGCGTCAACGCTTCGGGGGGTGGTTCACACAGATTCTCCAATGCGCCAGCGAAACTGTGGGCGGCGTCGCGGCCGCTAACGTCGAGGATGAGTTTTCTGGTGGTCATCGCGGTCCCTGGAACCCGGTGCTATGCGCCCCTAACGCCGCGACGCCTAGTCCAGATTCACGGGAGTGGGAAGCCCTCCTCATCCAGTTCACTGCCCTCGGCGTGCTTGCCGTAAGGCAATTCGTCAAGATACCTGTCCCACTTGGCATCGAGGTGGTCGGCTGCTTCTGTGGGCGGCAAGGTATGCAGCGTGCCGTCGTGTCCTTCAACGACGAGACCCTCCGCTTCGAGCCGCTCCAGTGCATCTGGAAGATCGAAATCGACGTTAACGCCGAACGTCGTCGTGAGATAGTGCTCGATGGCGGCATCAATCGCTTTCAAGTCGGATCGCCGCGCCTTCTCCTTGGCCAGCACGCTGTAGAGCAGGATCTCCTCCTTGACGTCTTCGTCTGCCGCCCGGTCCATCAGCTTGATGAGCACGCCGCGGTTGTCAGCCATCGAGTGGAAATAGAGGTTTTGCGCCATCACGACCATGTAGCGTTGCTTCTGATTCATGAAATTGACGCCTTGGCGAAACGCGACACCGCCCAGACCCGCAATGGCGCCGGCAAGTGCCACGGGATTGGCCGCAGTGAGCCCGCCGGCGGCCAACTTCCCAGCGGTTCCAAACACTCCCATTCCGAGCGCGCCGCCGCCTGTCACGCTGAGCTTGATCTTGTCCATCAGGCGGAATTTTACCCGCGTGTTGGGGAAGATCATCTCGATATCGGTCCGTGGGATGTTCTTGAACAGCTTGATGTAGATGTTGTCGTCCTTGACCTCCTTGGGGATGGTCGCGCGCAGTCGTTTGACGATCTTGAGAGCTTCCTTGCGGGTGAGCTTCTCGTCAGCTTCCATGATCTCGGCTACGTGGCGATCGAAGGACTTCAATTTGAACAGCAGGAAAAGACGCTGGAAGATGGGGATGTCGAACTCTTCCTTGCGCATGAACTTCCGGTAGTTGCGGCGCTGATCGCGTCGTGAGGACGCCCCCCGATAGTAGACCACGCATTCCTCGAAGACGCTGAAGTCGACGTGCAAATCCAGCCCGTAGTGGCTGTCTTTGGTCAAGATTTTCTCGACGTCCGCGGTGTCGATGCGTTCGTAGTTGGCGCGTTCGAGGATGTGCATTGCGCCCTTGACCACGTTCTTTTGGAGCCTGTTGCGCTCTTCAGGCGTGTATTCGCGAGTCAACAGGAGGTCGCTGTCGGAATTGAAGGGTTCGTAGGCGCGCATGAGCGACATCAGCCGCTCCGTGTGCAACTGCCGGCGCCAGAAGTTCAGGTACTTGAATAGGCGCCGGGCTTCATCCGCATCGCCGTCGGGCCAGGCATGAGGAACTGTGAGCCGGTCCACGAGCGCGAGTGTGGTGATTGGAATGAAGCGTTCGCGCGGACGTTCTGAATCCGGTTGGATGATATCGCCGTTCAGGGCGCTTGGATCATAGAGCATGGGCTCATCGGGCGCGGCGGCGCCATGACCGCCATTACGCAGTGTGCCCGACGTGGTGTTGCCATTGGCAGCGACCGCCATGGTATGCCCTCCTCCCAACCGCCTCGGTACTCCGGCGCTGCGCGTAATCGCCCGTTCCGCCTACGCCATTTAGGCGGCGGGCTTGTTAAAGTCGAGCCTAAGCCCCGAAATGTACGGCATTTTGACATCGGGGTCTGCTTCTCGTGCAATCAGGTCCTGACGTTTTTCGCAGTCGCCGCTGTTCATGGCGTGTTTTTTGAGTGTGCCGAGCATAACGTATTCCCATTGGAAAGCACGCCGATGCGCCTTAGTGATGCCGTTGTCGGGCTGGAAAGATCAGTTTAGATTGAAACAGTTTTCGCCGAGGGGGCGTCGGTGCGGAACGGGCTTCGAATTCTTTCGATCTCCATTGCGGGAATTTTTCTCCCGGGCCTTGCGTGCGCGCAGGCCCCCGTTTCCAATCAGCTCCAACACCGCGTCGTGAGTTCGGCACCCCAACGTCTGGTGATGCCTTATTCCTGCAACGTCGAAAACGGATCGGTTGTGGTCAATCCCGGGCCAGAGCAGGCCTTCCGGATCTTTGACGCGCGGGAAGAACGGCCGTTCACCACATGCGATCCACCCTTTTCCAACAACTGCAGTTCGTTGACCGTGCATCGGTTTGAGATCGCGTGCGGCCGGAATCGCGTGTCATGGACGCGGGTCGTCGCCGCCATTGGCAGGACTAGCGCGGGCACTGCGCATCTCGAGAAGGGGCATATCGTCCTCACGCGCAAGGCAGACGGTTCGATGGGCCGGGCACCTAGTTGTGCCGACGCCAAAGGCAAGCAGCCCTCATCCGGGCAGCCGCAGACCGGCGAGTGTCTGCCCTGGCGTGTGGCGCGGGCCACTGACAAGATCGTACTCCCCGCCGGATTTGCGCCCGCCAGAGAAGTGCGTGCGCGCTTTGTGGACGCCGGGACCCATAACGGAACCCAGCTTTCGCAGGTATCATCATTCGCACCGGTGGGGCCCTTCGCAGCGGGTCAAAGCACCGACGGTGCCTATGAACTGGCTATCGATGATCTGCTCGGAACGGATGCATTGTCCGAGATCGAATTGGCAGGGTTTTCTCAGACCAATTCGGAGTCAGATGGTTCGTGGCTTACGACGGTGCAGTTCACCACTGAGACTTCTTCTGTGCCGGATGCGGCTTCCGGGTCGAGCCTTCGGTTTGCCTTCCTCGCAGGACTGCTGGGTCTGATGGCTTTTGCTGCGGCTTGGGTATCGCGCGCGCGCCAGCAGGCATTCGTGCGCCCCATCAAGACTGCGGTCAGCGCCATCGCAAGCGGCAACTATGATGTCATTCAGGCGCGCTGCCGCGAGGGACTGGCGCAGGTTGGCGCTCGCGTTAGCGACGTGGCCGCGCAATCGAAAGCGCGGCTGAGGCTAAATGCCCCTGTCGGTGCGGCCGCACTGGAAGGATTCCCATCCCAGGTCCGCGCCGCGGTTGCCCAAGCGCGGGAAGAGGTCTCGAAGTTGCGCGCGGCGCCCATGATTTTTGAGGTTCTCGATGCGGATTTGCGGGCGATCGAAGACCGGCTCGGGCGCGTCGAGGCGGGAATAGTCGCACGAGAGGGTTCGGTCATGGGGCATACGGCCCAGTTGCGGGAGATTATGCGTGATCTCGATAAGATTTTCCGCATCGTTGGTAGTGCCACTGCAGGCCTTAGCGAGCCGCCAAGCGAGGCCAGGATGCCTGATGCCGTGAGCGGCGGCAGCACCGTTACGGTCAGTGGCGCGCAAACCACGCCGGCGGGACCGGCGCAGCCTGTTGCGCGCAGCTTGGGCTAATTCAAACGTTTGACGTGGTCTCGGCCGGGGATGCCCACCCACACAAGATATCGTGCGCGACCGTCGCGGCGGCGAGCGCGGTGATCTCTGCGTGATCGAAGGGCGGTGAGACTTCCACCACGTCGGCGCCGACGATGTCGAGATGGGCGAGACCGCGGATGATCTCGAGAGCCTGCCAGCTCGCCAGACCGCCCGCGACAGGAGTGCCCGTTCCAGGCGCGAACGCGGGGTCGAGAACGTCGATGTCGAATGTCAAATACGCTTTGGCAGTTCCGACGCGCTCCGTGATCGCGGCGATCGTGGCGTCGATGCCGTTGCGGTGAATCAGCGGGGCAGTCAGGATCTCGAACCCGTGGGAGTGCGGGTTGTGACTGCGGATCCCGGCGTGAATGGAGTGTGACGGATCGATCAGCCCCTGGTGGCGCGCTCTGAGAAACATGGTCCCATGGTCGAGCCGTGTGCCGTCATCGGGCCAAGTGTCCGAATGGGCATCGAACTGGATGAGTGCCAAGGGGCCGTGGACCGCGGCGTGGGCGGCGATCAAGGGGTAGCTGACAAAATGATCACCCCCGAGCGCCAGGAGCTTTGCGCCGTGCTTAAGGATGTGGCGAGCCTCCGCTTCGATGGTTTCGGCGACGGCTTCGTGGTGGTGGGCATCGAAATAGATGTCGCCCCAGTCCACCGAGGGTAAGGTCTGGAAAGGATTTCCGCCGAAGGGAAAGCTGTCGGCTGACCCTAGTTCAGCCGAAGCGGCGCGAATTGCGCGGGGCCCCAGTCGTGCGCCGGGCCGGTTGCTTGTGGCGCCGTCGTAGGGGACACCGCAGATCACCGCTGCGGCTCCCGTCAGATCGCGCGAATAGGGACGGCGCAGGAAGCTTGTTGTTCCTGCAAAGGTCAGCTCCGGCCAGCGCTCGCGGGCGTTGTGACTGCGGAACGCCTGGTCTCCGCGTTGGCAAGAGAGATCCAAGCCGGGGGAGGAGGCCGGCTTGGTCGCACGCGTGTAGGTGTGGATTTGGTTTTCTCTGGTCATGGTCCGCCATCCGGGTTTCAATCGGTGACGGGCCTTGGGCGCGGCGATAACGTGCGCCGGGCTGTCCTGCCAATTTGTGATCACAAATATGCCAGCGCCCGACCACTGCTGTCAATAGGTTCGATATTCCGCCAATTCGGGGCGGATTGACAGGGCAGAAAAATGTGATCACAAATTGCCAGGAGGCCCGTGTTGACCGAGAGCGTCGTGGGTTTGGTCCGCCAGAGGGCCCGAAAGCCGCAGGCACCGGCCGTTCGTTCCGTCCATTTCCCTAAGCGAAGGGCCACGTGATGTCCGAGCCGCACGCTCCATCCTATTACGCCGCCTCGGTCGGTACCGTGCCGTCCTACCCCAGACTGGCCGGGAGCCACAGGGCTGACGTGTGCGTGATTGGGGCAGGATTTTCGGGCCTTGCGACAGCCCTCACTCTGGCCGAGCGCGGACGCCGGGTCGTCGTTGTGGAGGCCAATCGCATCGGTTGGGGCGCCTCAGGCCGCAATGGCGGCCAGGTCATCGCCGGCATCAGCGGCGAGGCGGAGGTGGAACGCCAGCTTGGAGCGTCGGGGCGGCAGTTGCTGGAGGACATCCGTTATCGCGGCCACGAGATAATTGCCGATCGCATCAAGCGCTAC
>CAZZPH010000127.1:0-7371 GCA_964655725.1 uncultured Hyphomicrobium sp. | reverse complement strand
ATGGCACTGGCCGTGGTGGGGTTTTGCGGCCTTGCCGAGGCCAATGACCTGATCGTGCGCTACGATCAATCGCAGCTTTTGCGGCTTCCCCGCCCCGTGTCCGAAATCATCATCGGCAATCCGACGATTGCGGATGTTGCGATCCAGGGCGGCAACATGCTGGTCGTCACGGGTAAGACGTTCGGAATTACCAACATCATCGCCCTCGATTCGGAGCGCAACGTGATCCAGGATCAGCGCGTGATCGTCGAGCGCGACGAACGGCGGGTCGTCTATGTCAATCGCGCCGGTATGCGCCAGTCCTTCAGCTGCACACCCAACTGCTCCCCGACCATTACGATCGGCGATGATCCTGCCTACTTCGATCAGGTTCTGAAAAGCGCATCGAGCAAGACCAAGTTCTCTGAATCCGGCGGTGAAGGCGCTGGCGGTGGTCAGGCTTCGCAATAGCCCGCCATCATCCCGGGGCCCGTGGGGGCCGGAAAACCTGACCTTTCTGATGGCCGCCGGAGACACCGGCGGTCATTCCTTTTTTGGGGATCGTCGCAACGGTCCGTCCGGATCACGACATGGCCAGGATGCGCCGCCGGAGCATGACCACGTAGAAGAGTATGAACATATAGAAGAATGTCTCGGTGGCTTCGCTCGGGCGGACCAGAATGCCCGATACGATCTCGGACTTCTGCATCCTATCGACTTGCTTGAAGATCATGGCGATGATCGCGACGGGAACGATTGCTGGAGGCGGTATGAGCACCCCGAAGACGGGAATCGCGCGCGCCAGAGTAGCGCTGATCTTTGGCAGCAGCGGTAAGATGATCCCACCCACGACGATGGCAACTTGTAGCACGGTTTGCGGGGTCTGGTTGAACCAGTGAGAGATGTTGTGAAGGTTCGTCTCTTGCTGGCGGTTCAACTCGGCCAGGAACTCGGGCGTATTCCAGTAGAAGAACCATTGTCCCCAGCTGTGTTCCTCGCCGGCAATGAACAGGCATGTCACAGCGAAGACGCCGACGGCCAGCCTGAGCAGGCCGTCAGCGCGAACACAGGGATGAAAGAACAATCGGGCGCAGATCAGGAATCCCGCCAAGGGCATGAAAAAATGCGACAGCTCCAGAATGCCGTAGCCTTCTGGCAGCACCCGCTCGCGATAGAAATCCGGTGCGAACTGATAGGTTGTCACGATTGCTATGGCGACCGTCACCGGGATGCCCAGCCACCACCAGGCTTCGCTGAGGGAGGGATCGGCCGCGCGAGCCTGGGCTCTCCGCTCAATGGCGCTTGTTGAGCCCGCTGCCACCATCACATCCGCCGCGTGCCGCACCTGTCACAATTGTGTCGCAAGACAGTAGGTTTTGTGACGCAATTGTGTCAACCATCAATCCTGAGTCTATCAACAGCGAGGCCGAGCGTCGGGACAGCCGCTTTGTTCCGAAGTGTTTGTGTTACCGCAATTTGATCCGCATCAAGGATTTCAGGGCGGGTTTGGCGCTCTGTCGGCCGGTGGTGTGCACCGGGGCTTGGCAATCGCCGAGCACTGGGCACGATGCGGTGTGACGGGCCGTGTGGAAATTACGGGGGCGCAATGGCGGCTAAGACGCAGTGGCCCGAGGTCCGGGAGGTCACACTCGACGATCTCAACGAGATCATTGGCGCTGGGATCGCGGATTTCCGGGCTGCACCTATCTTTGGGCTCGTTCTTGGCGGGATTTTCGCGGTGGCCGGCTGGCTGCTGTTCTATGTGCTCTGGCAGTTCGACATCCCTTACCTGGCCTATCCGCTGGCCATGGGATTCGTGCTGGTAGCGCCGTTCCCTGCGGGCATCTTCTACGCCGTCAGCTCTCGCCTGGAGAAGGGTGAGACGCCGACTTGGGGCCGTGTGATCGGTGATATGGGACGAGCCTTGCAGCGTGACATGAAGTGGATGGCGCTGGTCGTTGGATTCGCGTTGCTGCTTTGGATGGTCATCGCGGCCTTCCTCACCTTCGCGCTCGGGGGCATCAATACCTTCGAGCCCGATTCGATCGACAAGCTGTTCAATACGCCCTCGGGTCTGACATTTCTCTTCCTGGGAAATATCGCCGGCGCGTTGATTGCATTCGGCGTGTTCTCGATCTCGGCGGTGTCGTTCCCCATGCTCTACGAGCGCGACATTGATTTCGTCACGGCCATGGTCACGAGTGTGCGTCTCGTTCTGGCCAACCCCAAGACCATGCTGATGTGGTGCATCTTCATCGGGATTGCGATGGGACTGTCCGTGCTCTCAGCGTTTCTCGGGTTGATGGTGCTGATGCCCATCATCGGACACGCCACATGGCACCTTTATCGCCGTGCTGTGGCGCCCGCCCTGGACATGGTCAAGGAGCCGGCCCTGGAGGCCTGAGGGCAGGTGCAGTAAGCCTGCGCCAAACGAGATCGATGGCTTCATAAGCGATTTTGTGCCGTGCGATGGACATAGCAAAGTTCGACGCCCTGGCGGGTCTCCACCAGGGCGCCGAATTTAGCCATTGATCGCTGCTGCTAAGCGATCAATTCCAGCGCTTACGCTTGTGGTACTTGCGATGATGATACTTGCGATGCTTGTAATAGCGCGGCTTCTTGCCGATGTAGATCGACACGCCCGGTCCATAAGAGGATCGGTAGTGTGGCCCGTGGCACCACTTGCGCCCTTTTTTCCAGTGACAGTGGCGATAGGGTCGGTAATCGACAGGTTCAGCCGCAGTCGCAGCAGGTGCAAGGATGGCTGCCGCCGACGGCCCCATGGGGGCGGCCGAAGCTGGTGCCGTGACGAGCCCTAACGACAACAGGACTGCTGCCAGCCCCGTTGCGAGTTTGTGCATACTCATTCCTGATCTACTCCTTTGATGACGCAAGTCTGCTGGCGTGACCAGCGCACACCTTCAGCGCTGACTATTAATGTAGTCAGCGAAGGTGAATTTCGCAACCCCATGAGCTTCATGAGTATTAACACGTCAATTGCGTTGGATCATCGACATCAGCGCGCCGTCGTGCATGCGCATCCAAGTGTGTCAGGATCAGTGCACGCCGGTGTCTTGCCAACGATGAGACGGTGTTACAACCTCGAGCGCTCGTTGCCGCTCTGTGAGGGGACCGTCGCTGGCGGCGCAGGATCACTATCGGGTGACGAACCAGTCTCGAGTTCGGTATCGCCGTCCTGGGACGGCTGAGCCGGTGAGTTTGCAATGGCGTCGGCACGCGGCCAGGAGAGATCATCGATACGGCCTGGGCGTGGCGGGAGACGCTCACCCCTCACGAGGGCGCGATAATAGGGCGTCTGTGTGGGAGATACGACGCCGCGCGCATTGCCGCCTCTGGCATTTACAGGCGGTGTAATCGTGCTCATGACATTCAGCCCGCCTGCAATCCGGTCGACGATCACTTCGCCCAACTGAGATGGTTTGTCGGGTCGCTCCTTGCGCGTGACGAGTGCCACGACCGAAGCGGGGATGGCGGGCCGAACAATCTCCACCGTGACGACGTCCTCGCGGCCGTCGGCATTCAGTGTCGTCAGATTGATTTTGCCATGATCGGCGGGTTGGTCCGCAGGGCCGGCTGGTGCAGCGGCATTTGCGGCGCCAGCGTTGGATGATTTGCCGTTTTCGGTTTCGGCGTCCCAACCCTTCATGATCGCTTTGCCTGGATTGATCCGGGCCTGCTCTTCCTCGCTGCCGGCCAGCGACACGACGCGCTCGGCCTGTGCGAGTTTGATATCGCGGCGTACCTCGCGTTCCACGAAGTGAGCGAGCTTCAATCGGCCAGCCGTCGTGAAGTAGACGCCGTCATTGTCGCGCAGCCTGACGATCTTGCCCTCCAGATCAGGCCCCCAGGCGTTGAACCTGCCGTTCTCGTCGAGGAACCCGGCGTAGCTGTCGATGAACTTGAGGCTGTTGAGATAGACCCGCTCACGCAGCGTCTCGTTCATCATTTGCACGTCGTCGTTGGCGTCGAACTTGCGGACGTTCGGCAATCCCACGAGATACACAGCCGACTTGAGGCCTTTGAGCATTTTCAAGAGCCGGTCAGCGCGCGAACCATAGACGTTGCGCCATTCGGGCGAGCCCACGGGGATGCGTTTGCCCGCCTGGTCTCTCAGAGACACCCGGTCCCATGCTCCCAGCATGACCACAGTGATGTCGGGAGGATCGCGTTTCAACTCTTGCTCGATCTGAGCGAGTTGCTGGGCGTGGTTGGGACGCATGAGCCCGTTCAGAGAGAGATGGCGCGGTGCGATGCGAACCCGGGCGTCGCGCTGTAAGTGTTGGGCAAGACCGGCCTGCAATGCTTCGCCGAGATCGTCGCCAATGACCGTCAGCCGATAGATGTCGTCCTTGGGGAACGGCTTGATGTAGCTGGTGCCCTGGATCTCGGTCTCAGGCGATTGCGCGGCCGCACGCTGCAACGTGCCCTGTGCCACCACGAAGATGGCCAGCGCGGCCAGAACACTCAGCAATTGGATGATGGCAGGGATGACCGTTAGGACGTCTCCAGACCGTGGCCATCGATAGCCCGAGCGCAAGCGCATGACGTTGCCGCTTGAACAGGGCTGACTGCGTCGGCAGGTGGTCTCGTAGTGATGAAGCATCATCGAAGGGCGCTCACCGGGCTGCCGCACTGCGGATGTGACGCAGAACTTCGTCTGAGGGCCAGCAATCCACTTTCAGTCCCTGATTGCGCTGGTAAAGGCCAATCACTTTGCGTGTGTTCGAGCCCACCTTACCATCGACCTTCTCCACCGGGTAGCCAGCCTTGCCGAGGCGATCCTGGATTTCCTCGATGATGGCTGTCTTCTGGGGTCCGGTTCCGCCAAAGGATTTCGCGAAATCGGCCTCTCCAGCGATTCGGTCGGCCAGATGACCGACGAACACAGCATAAAGGTCGGACATGTTGTAGCGCCGTATGACCTTGTAATTCTCAAGCACCAGAAACGCCGGGCCATAGCCCCCAGCCGGGCTCATCAGGTAGGCTTCGACGGGACCCAGAGGCGTATCCCACGGCTTGCTATCGGCGCGCCGGAAGCCGAGAGCTGCCCACGCGTCGATCGCGCGTGCCTGCGTTGGACCCTCAAACCCGCAATCGGCCGCTTTGGGAATCGTCACTTCGTAGCCCCACTTCTGGCCGCGCACCCATCCTTTGCCAGCGAGCTGGGCGGCGGCGGACGCGAGGGCATCGGGGACCGAGCGGAAGATGTCCGTTCTGCCATCGCCGTCGAGATCGCGGGCGTACTCGAAATATTCCGACGGCATGAACTGTGTCAGGCCAACCGCGCCGGCCCACGAGGACCGCATGTCGGATCGGGCAACACCGGCTTCGAGCATGCGAAGGGCTGCGATCAGCTCGGCGCGAAACAACTCCTGACGCCGCCCTGTCCATGCCAGCGTGGCCAGAACCTCGATGGCGTCATGGGGAAGTTTGTGCTGGCCGAAGGCCGTCTCACGCCCCCAGATGGCCAGAATGGAATAGCGGTCGACGCCGTACTCTTTCTCGATCTTTTCCAGCGCCGCGCGATGTTTGCCGGCGAGTGCGCGTCCTTGCGTGGCCAGCCGTTCCAGATAGGCTACATCCAGGTAGTCACGCGGGGCGCGCGTAAACTCGGCTTGACCGCGGCTGCCATCGGTCTTGCGTCCGGGCAGGACGAGGTCGGGCAGTTTGAGGTTGGGCTGCAGGCCGGTCAGGGCCCGGTCGAAGGTCGCGCGCGAAACGCCTGCTGCCGATGCCTCCGGCCACAAGTCACCAATCCAAGTGGAAAAAGGTTTGCGGTCGTCCCCCAGAGCGGCTTGGCTGGTCAGCGCCAGAACGGCGGCCGCCAGCCAGGCGGCTGCATGCTGACGCAGCCGCTGCATCGGCATCTCACGGGTTGGGGATTCGGCCGGCATCGCAGAGTCCTTGGCTTTACGCGGTTTGCGGAACGAGACCTCCACTGGCGGGCATTCGCGGCCATTTTGGGACCTTGTTCGCGCCATTGCCCCACAAACGGGCATTCGTGCCGAGGCGCAAGTGGCACAATTACCTCTGGATGGAAATCTCGGGTGCTTGCTGGTGGCAGGAGTGGCCGATAGCCTCCGTCTCAGAGCTTACGAGAGTTCTGGACGGGGTGGCGCATCCAGTGAGCGTGCACATCAGCTTTGCCGCGTCCCACCCTAAAACAACACAAAACACGAGGTGTCCGATGACCACGCTCCAGGCAGCCGCGCAGAATCAGCTGCGCCAGTTCGTCGAGCAGATCGAGCGGCTGGAAGAGGAAAAGAAGGCGTTGGCGGCTGACATCCGCGACAAGTACCTGGAAGCCAAAGGTGTCGGTTTTGATGTCAAGGCTTTGCGCCAGATCGTTCGCATGCGCAAAAAGAGCCATGAGGAGCGCCAGGAGGAAGAAAGCATCCTGGAGGTCTACATGCATGCGCTCGGCATGTTGATGGATGCCCCGCAATCCTCGCAAGCGCCGCGCATGGAAGCGGCCGAGTAGGCGAGGCGCTGCCCGCTCGGGTGTGCTGGCAGATTGAAGGGTACTGCAAACTTCGCTTCGTTCGAGGGCTCGCCGCCCCGGTCGATTCGGCGGTCGACCGGGGCGTACCCGTGGGACGAGCGGGAGCTCGCTCCGCCGGATTCACGAATTACGTTTCCCACCTGACAGTGAAACGGTGCGGCAAAGCCTGGATCGCGCCGGGGTCGGGCAAGAGGGATCACGGATTTGAGATTAGACGCGCTGCTGAATAAGGACTAATCGAATTTTATTCGGGTTTCGATAAGCGTCGCTGATCTTGGCAATCACATTCAAACAGCTGAAGTACTTCGAGGCGCTGGCGCGCGAACTGCACTTCGGGCGGGCGGCCGATGCCTGCGCTGTCACGCAGCCGGCGCTCTCCATGCAGATCAGCGAGCTGGAGCAAACGCTCGGTGTGGTCCTGGTCGAGCGCACGCGGTCCGGTGTGCAGTTGACCCCAAAGGGCGAGGAAATCGTCCGGCGCGTTTCGCGCATTCTGGGTGATGTCCGCGATCTCCTGGCCTTCGCCCAGCACTCCAATCGCGTGCTGACGGGTTCTTTGAGGCTGGGCGTCATTCCATCCGTCGCACCCTATATGCTGCCGCCCCTGCTGCCGTTGTTGCGCACCGCCTACCCCGACCTGGAGCTGCATGTGCGAGAGACACAGACAGCCCATCTCGTCGAGGAACTGATCGAGGGGCGGCTTGACGTCCTGCTCCTCGCCATCCCGATCAAGCATGCGGATCTTGAAGACTATAAGCTGTTCGACGATCGCTTCCTGCTGGCCATGCCCAAACAGCGTAAGACGTCCGGGCGCCTTCGCGCCACCAAGGAAATGGTCGAGAACGAACGCCTCCTGCTGCTGGAAGAAG
>CAZZPH010000126.1:0-7381 GCA_964655725.1 uncultured Hyphomicrobium sp. | reverse complement strand
GTGGCTATCTGGTCATCAATCAGACCGAGGCGCTCGTTGCCATCGACGTCAACTCTGGCAAGTCGACACGTGAGTTCTCGATCGAAGAGACGGCACACAATACCAATCTGGAGGCGGCGGACGAAATTGCACGTCAATTGAAGCTGCGCGACCTTGCCGGTCTCATCGTGATCGATTTCATCGACATGGAAGAGAAGCGGAATAATCGTTCCGTGGAGCGGCGCCTGAAAGACGCTTTACGCTTTGACCGGGCCCGGATCCAGCTCGGCCGTATCAGCCATTTTGGGTTGATGGAGATGTCACGCCAGCGCATGCGGACGGGCGTTCTGGAGGGTTCAACCTCTCAGTGTCCGCATTGCCAGGGAACCGGAATCATCCGTTCGACCGAGAGCGTCGCACTGGCCGTTCTTCGCGGCTTGGAGGATGCCTTGATGTCCGGTCGCCCAGACAGCCTGATCGCGACCACCACAGCCGCCGTGGCGCTTTACATCCTCAACAACAAGCGCCGCTACGTCATCGAGATGGAGGCCCGGCATGGGGTGTCGATCGCGGTCCAGGCGAGCGACAAGCTCCAGGGGGCGAACTTCACGATCGAGAAGGGTGCCGCCCGGACCGATGTTGCGCGCCGGCCCGAGCGCTCGGCCGTCAATATGGACTGGGGATTTGAAGGCGAGGACGAGCCGGCTTCGCCGCGTGAGGCGCCCACACCCATCGAATCACATGGTGATGACGGTCCAGAGGACGAGGAGGGCTTGCCCCACCGCGATGACGGCGGTCGTGGCCGCCGCCGCCGCCGCCGCCGTGGCCGCAGGAATGGTGAGCGCGATGTGCGGGGGAGCGAAGGTGAGTACCTCGGCAAGGAACCATCGCGCACCGCTGGCCACATCTCTGAAACGTATGACGACGGCGAAGGCGAAGAGCCTCTATCCGCTGGTAGTTCCGACACGGATGGCGACGATGAGGCCAGGGGTGGCAGCCCCTTGGCGTCCGGCGGTGGAGAAGAGCGCAACAACCGGCGCAGGCGCCGTGGCCGTCGCGGCGGCCGTCGGGGCCGCGAGCGTGGCGAGGTGACCGACGCGCCCGATTCCCCGTCTGTTCATGTCACGGAGGAGATGTTCGACGATTTTGCGAGCGCTGTCCCGTTTGAAGATGCCGGGTTGGACGGATTGCAACCGGCAGGTGCGACGCCCAGGCGGCACCACGATGCGCCCGAAACAGTGCCCGATCAGGCGCCGCCGGTGGGCGTTTCCAGCTCACTAGTCTCTCAGTCCACCAACGGCTCGCACGATGTGGCCGCCGAGGTGGTCGCAGAAGCTGCCGGTGAGGAGACCGCACCGGGGCGCAGGCGTCATGTTGAAACCACGGGAGAGCCGCGGCTTGAGCGCGTCATTCTCGGCCCGGATCAACCCAATCCGGACACGATCGACGAGGAGGCTGCGCGGCCGGCGCGGCGCGGATGGTGGCAGCGACGCCTCAGTGGCGAGTAAATCGCTGATCAATACAACTCCTGAGACGAAGAGCAACCGGCCAAAAACCGGTTGTTTTTCTTTTTTATCAGCAAGTTGACGATCTCAAGTGCGCATTTGCTGCGCTGCGATACAAACCGTCGCAGCGGCTCATTACCCGTTCAAGCCGTCAAATTTCCACCATATGGTCCCGGCTGTTTTCGGTCCCGTCGCAGTCACCCTCACAAGAACTGGGTGATGCGGCCGTGTCGAGCAAAGTCTAGTCGAGTGCAGATGTCTGGATGGTGCAGCAATGCCTACAGTCCAGGGACCGCTCAGGGGCCAAGGTTTGGCTCCAGATCTTGCGAAGGCGCGCTGAAAACTGAGTTTGCAGGACTAGAAACATGGTCCGCTGATCGAGAAACGACTAGGAGTAACCATGAGCATTCGTTTGTTTGCAACAGCCGTCGCCCTGTCGGGTGCGATTGCGCTGTCTGTCACGGGAGCCGAGGCTCGCGTGCATTCCATCGACAACGCTTCCCTGAGCGCTGCAAAGCCGACGCTGTCGAAGAACTTCAAGTCGCACGGCAGCAAGCGCATTGCCAAGAGCACGAAGCGCAAGCCGGCCTACACCAAGGCCAAATCCTCTAAGAAGCGCTACGGCTCCAAGAAGAACAAGCTGAAGTCCCGCTCGTTCACCAAATATGCGTCCGGTGGGGCGTCGCGATCGTGCCTGCAGCCGCAGGCCCGCGCGCTGCTGAACAGAATCGAGAGCCAGTTTGGGGCTGTCTCGATCGTTTCGACCTGCCGCCCAGGCGCCGTGATCGCCACGTCCGGCAAGCCGTCCAAGCACCGTTACGGGCTGGCCATCGATTTCAATGCTGGCAGCCGCAAGGGTGCGATCGTCAACTGGCTGCGCGCCAACCATCATTCAGGTGGCACCATGACGTACGCCAATATGAGCCACATCCACGTGGATATCGGTCATCGGTTCGTGTCGCTGAACGCGGGCGGCCGCCGGCGCGGGTAATGCCGTGCATCGCCTTGGAGCGATGCCACCAGGACATGACGGAAGGGGTGGGCGCTTGTCGCTCCGCCCCTTTTGTCTTTTAACGCGCAGCCGGAGGCTTGTGTGTCTGGCGGGGACGACGGATTAGGGAGCGGCTCCCTGACGGGGGCATGTCGTCCCACAAGGGGGTGCTTCGCCAGCCCGCTGGAGCCGGCGCCGCGGCACCCCTCGTCATGAGGCCCGGCATCGACTATGTAATCTCGGCACCACTTGCCGATCTTTCGGCTCATTTGTGGGGACATCCTGGTGGTCCGGGCCCCGCGCTTGGCTTCCAAGCGCGGTTTGGGGACGCAAGGGATGATGGTTGTCCGAAGTTCGAAGGGCGAGCGCCAATGACCGCTGCCCGGTCGTGGCGCGCCTGTATCAGAGCACGCGAGAGTCATGAGCAGGTCTAATCAGATGTGGTCGCGCCGCCTCCGCAATGCCCTTTGTGCCGTGTTCGTGGCCGTATTGGCTATTGCTCCGGTGCCCGCGGCCGCGCAGGGTATTCCGCTGATCCGCGATACGGAGATCGAAAATCTCCTGAACGACTACGCCCGTCCGATTTTCCGGGCGGCCGGTCTGGGCACGGGTCGCGTTGCAGTTCGTATTGTCAACAACGAAGCCTTTAACGCTTTCGTGGTCGATGGGCGCAGCGTCTATATCCATACCGGCGCGTTGCTCCAGGCCCAGACGCCCAACGAAGTCATCGGTGTGCTGGCTCATGAGGCAGGGCATATCGCGGGCGGCCACATGGCGGCACTGCGCGCGCGCATCGCCAAGGACCAGACCCGGGCGCTGATCGCTCAGATTCTGGGCATCGGGCTCATGGTTGCGGGCGGTGTTCAGGGTGGTGATGCGGCGCGTGATCTGGGAGGTGCCGGGCAGAGTGTGATGTCGGGCGGCAGTGAATTGATCATGCGCGGTCTGACGGCCGAGCGCCGGTCGCAGGAATCGGCAGCCGATCAGGCCGGCCTCAGCTATCTCAACGCCACGCAGCAATCAGGACGGGGCATGCTTGCCACGTTCGAGCGTTTTGCTGGCCAGGAATTGTTCTCCGATCAGCACAAGGATCCCTTCGCCCGCACCCATCCTGTCGCGACCGACCGCCTCGCGCGTCTGCGCGAACTGGTGGAAAGCAGCCCCAATTACGGGAACATTGATCCGCCCGAGCTGCAACTGCGGCACGACATGATGCGCGCGAAGCTCTCAGGCTATATCGAGGGTCCCCAGACCGTGTTCAATCGCTATCCACAAACCGACCAGAGCCTGCCAGCGCGCTACGCCCGCGCCGTTGCGCGGTTCCGGATGGGTGGACCGGGCAGCCTCGAACAGGCGCTCTCGGAGACCGATCAACTCATCAAGAGCCAGCCTAACAATCCCTATTTCTGGGAGTTGAAGGGCGACTTCCTTCAAAAAGCCGGGCGGGCCTCGGATGCCGTTCCCATGCTGCGGAAATCCCTTCAGATTGCTGGAGGCGAGGCGCCCTTGCTGTCGATCCAGTTGGCTCAGGCGATGCTGCAGACCAAGCAGCCGGGGTTGGTCGATGAAGCCATCACGATCCTGCGCAAGGCGATCACGCGCGAGGGGGAGAACGCGATGGCCTTCAATATGCTGGGCCAGGCCTACTACGATAAAGGCCTGTTGCCGCAATCCGAACTGGCCCGTGCCCAGGGATTGTTCTATTTCGGTGCCGTGAAACAGGCCCAGGAGTTTGCGCGGCGCGCCCAGGCCGGCTTGAAGCCGGGGACTCCGGAATGGCTGAAGGCCGACGACATCATCAACTTCAAGCCACCATCATGACTGGCACGGACAACCCCTCGCGGCGCCGGTCTGGAACACGCGCCCCAAACAGGCGCCCCCAACAGACTGCAATCAGAAAAAGGCAAATGACATGAGCACGTCCGACGTGAACAACTCCCCGGCATCGCGATTTTTCCGGTCGCGCGCACGCTCAGGACTGGCGCTGGTCGCGACGTTGGCTCTGGCCGGCGGCGCTGCGTTAGTCATTCTGGGCTCGGGACGCGTCAATGGTCAGTCGGCGCCCGCCGACACCTCCATGTTCACCGATGCCCAGAAGCGCGGCATCGAGCAGATCGTGAAGGATTACCTGGTCTCAAATCCTCAGGTGTTTATCGAGATCCAGAGCGCGCTTGAGGCCAAAATGGTTGAAGAAGAGGCCAACCGTACGCGCCTGCTCGTCAGCGAGAATGCCAAGGAAATCTACCGCCATCCCGACGCACCGGTGGCCGGGAACCCCAATGGCGACATCACCGTGGTTGAGTTCTTCGACTACAACTGCGGCTACTGCAAACGCGGGTTTGAAAATGTCCTGAAGCTGGTCGAGAGCGATTCCAACGTCCGCTTTGTCTTCAAGGAACTTCCCATCCTCGGCAAGGACAGCGAGGAAGTTGCCAAGCTGGCCCTTGCCGCAAAGCAACAGGGCAAATACTGGGAGATGCACCGCGGGCTGCTGGAAATGAAGGGTCGCGCAACCGAGGCCACGGCCTTGGAACTGGCCAGCAAGCTTGGTCTCGATGTCGAGAAGCTCAAGGCCGACAAGCTCTCTGAGCCCGTCAAGGCAGAGCTTGGGCGGGTCGAGGCCCTTGCCCGCAAGATGGGCATCAACGGCACGCCGCACTTCCTGGTTGGCGATACGGCAATCGGTGGTGCGCCGGAAGACCTGCTGGACATGTTGAAGTCCAAGGTGGCTGACCTGCGCAAGACCGGTTGCGCCTATTGCTGAGAGACGGGGCGGCGGCGCCGATCGGCGCACTGAGGACTTCGCCGTGGGTTAGGGCTGGGGCGTGACTTTCGGGTCCCTTTCGTTGCGTTGCGAAAGCTGCTAGACGGCAAGTCCAGCCTCCACAGCGTGGCAGAGGCCGGGACCGGCGCCTTCGACCGGCGCCATCGCCCCCGGCACCTCATGCCGCGCTGCGTGTTCCTCCAGATCGCGGTGAAATGGCAAAACCGGTCTACATCCTCAATGGGCCAAATCTGAACCTGCTCGGCGCGCGCGAGCCGGCCATTTACGGTACCCAGACGCTGGCCGATATCGAGGAGCGCACGCGGCTGCGCGCCGACAGCCTGGGTCTGGCGGTGGAGTTCCGCCAAACGAATTCGGAAGGCGAGCTGATCGGATGGGTCCAGGAGGCACGGACGCGTGCGTGCGCAGTGATCCTCAACGCGGCCGGTCTGACGCACACGTCAATCGCCCTGCTCGATGCCCTCCAGGCGAGTGAATTGCCGATTGTGGAAGTTCATCTGTCCAACATTTTCCGGCGCGAGGATTTCCGACAGCACTCCTACGTGTCGCTCGCTGCGACGGGTGTCATCTGCGGTCTAGGCGCGAAGGGCTACGAACTGGCCCTTGACGCGGTTGCCGGCCTTGTCGATCGATAGACGTGAAAATGAAGCGGGACAGAAAGGCCGGCAAGAAGGCCTCGAAGCACGAGGCGTCCGGGCCCAATAAAGTGAGACGCGATATGACCGGTAAACACGACAACGACCAGCCGAGCTCTGAGCAGAAGCTGATCCGCGACATGGCAGAGCTTCTGAACGAAACCGGTCTGACAGAGATCGAGATCGAGAAAGAAGGTCTCAAGGTGCGCGTTGCACGCAAGGTGAGCGTCTCTGCGCCCGTGTACGCTGCCCCGCCCTCCGGCCATGCGCCAATGCCAGCCGCCGCACCGCCTGCTGCAGCTTCCGGCACAGCCGTTGCTGATCCCGCCTCCCACCCTGGTGCCGTAAAATCGCCGATGGTCGGAACGGCCTATCGCTCGCCCGAACCGAGCGCTCCCCCCTTCGTGGAGGTCGGCGCGCGCGTCCAGCAAGGCGACACGATGTTGATCATCGAGGCCATGAAAACGATGAATCAGATCCCGGCACCGCGATCTGGCACGGTGACCGCAATTTTCATCGAAAACGGGCAGCCGGTCGAGTTCGGCGAGGTTCTGGCAATCATCGAATAGGAGGATGGCGGTTAGCGCGTCCAGGACAGCCGGGCAAAGCCCATCAGCCTCCCGCCGGACGCCTCCCGCCTGCTGTGTGAATCAATATGTTCGATAAAGTTCTGATCGCCAACCGTGGGGAGATTGCGCTTCGCATCCAGCGCGCCTGCAAGGAGCTTGGCATCGCCACCGTTGCCGTCCATTCCACGGCGGATGCTGATGCCATGCACGTCCGGCTCGCCGACGAAAGCGTGTGCATTGGGCCACCCACCTCCTCCGACAGCTATCTCAACATTCCTCGCCTCCTGGCGGCGTGCGAGATCACCGGTGCCGACGCGGTCCATCCTGGGTATGGGTTCCTGTCGGAGAATGCGCGGTTCGCCGAGATTCTCGAAGAGCACAACATTACGTTCATTGGACCGACGTCCGAGCACATCCGCATTATGGGTGATAAGATTGAGGCCAAGGAAACCGCCAAGCGCCTCGGCATTCCCGTCGTACCTGGTTCGGACGGCGCAGTGACAACCGAGACGGAGGCCCAGACCGTCGCCAAGGGCATGGGCTTTCCTGTCCTCATCAAAGCAACGGCAGGCGGCGGCGGGCGCGGCATGAAGGTCGCCCACAGTGCTGCTGATTTGCCGGTTGCCTATGGTACGGCGCGCGCGGAAGCCAAGGCCGCCTTCGGCAACGACAGCGTCTACATCGAAAAGTACCTCACCAAGCCGCGCCATATTGAGATCCAGGTCTTTGGCGATGGGCGCGGCAATGCCGTCCATCTGGGCGAGCGCGACTGCTCCTTGCAGCGCCGCCACCAGAAGATCCTCGAGGAAGCGCCCTCGCCCGCCATCAACGAGGCAGCGCGCGCACGCATTGGTGCCACGGTCGCGACCGCGATGAAGGAGATCAAGTATCGCGGGGCGGGAACCGTGGAGTTTCTC